>CAYMQR010000558.1:0-3673 GCA_964392195.1 uncultured bacterium
TCGCGCGAGAGCGCCGCTTCGAGCGCGTTGACCCGGCCCTCGAGCGCCCGCCGCTCCGCCGACTGGCGCACGACCAGCCGCACCTGCGCGGGCGAGAACGGCTTGGTGATGTAGTCGAAGGCGCCGCGCTTCATCGCCTCCACCGCGGTCTCGATCGCGGCGTACGCGGTGATGATGACCACGTCGAGGCCGGGGCCCTTCGCGCGCAGCCTCGGCAAGAGCTCGAGCCCGCTCTCGGCGCCGAGCTTGAGGTCGAGGAACGCGAGGTCGTACGGCTCGCGGTCGAGGGCGGCGAGCGCCTGGTCGCCGCTCGCCACCGCCGTCACGGCGCAGCCGAGGTCCTCGAGACAGACCGTGAGGGTGGTGCGGATGTTGCGTTCGTCGTCGATGACCAGCGTCGCGAGCGGCAGGGCTCGGGGGGTGGCCTCGGTGCTCACGCCGGGATTAGGGCACATCGGGGCGCAGTGCGTATACGGTCGCGTTCGGGTCCTGGTACCACGGCTCGAGCCACGGAATGGCGTGGAGCGGGCCGACGCGCGGAAACGGCGAGGGAGCGCCCGCCGGGACCAGCACGTGTCCGACGCCGAGGCCCGTGAGCAGCGTGCGCAGCTCGTCCGGCGTGTCGACCCGCGCCGCGCGCTCCGCGAGCTCGCGGCGGCCGCTGGTGTCGCCGAGCAATCGGCCACGCGCGAAGTCGGTCATGTGCTCCGAGTCCACGCCCCACACCGTGTACGCCGAGCCGTGGCGACGATCGAGCGCCGAGATCGCGGCGTGGAGCGGCAGCGTCCGGGCCAGGTAGCGCTCGCGCGCGTCGTCGGTCACCGGCAGCGGGCCGTGACGGGCGGCCGTGTAGAAGCCGTAGAGCCAGCCCGGCGCGACGCACAGCGCCGCCGCCACGAGGGTCACGCGCGGAGCGGCGGCCAGCCGTCCCGGGAAGGTGACCGCGAGCGCGCCGACGACCGCGAGGCTCGCCAGCGGGAGCACCATCGCGGTGTAGGCGGCGCTCTTGGGAAGCCACTGGTAAATCCCCACGAACGCGCCGACCACCGCGGCCCAGCCAGCCACCGTGCGTGAGCGCGGCGCGGCGAACGCGACGAGCGGCAGCGCCAGCGCGAACACCGGCGAGAGCGGCGGCATCTGGTTCCAGCGCGAACGCGCGATCACCAGATCGACCGGCATCCGCAGCGCGTTCCAGAGCCGCGTGCCGAGCGCGAGAGTCGGCTCCGGATGGGGAGTCCACGGCCCGGCGCCGAAGACCGACGGCAGGTACGGGAAGACCGGGTTTCCGGTGGCGGCCACGATCCGCCCGTACCACGGCGCGACGCACGCGAGGGCCACCGCGGCGAACAGCGCGAGCGCCCGCGGGCCGCCGAACGCGACGGCGAGCGCCGCGACCGCCACGGTATAGAGCCCGAGGTACTTGACGTCGGCGGCGCTCGCCGCGAGCAGCGCGGCCAGCACCACCCAGCCGCGCTCGCGCGTCGCCCGGAAGCGCTCCGCGGCGAACAGCGCGGCGGTCGTGAAGAGCCCGAGCAGCGGGTCGACGTAGAGCACGCTCGCCAGGTAGCCGAGCAGCGGGCTGCCGAGGAGGATCGCCGCGGCGAGGACGCCAGCGCACGGCCAGGCGGGGAACGCTCGCCGTGCCCACGCGGCGACGAGCGCGGCTCCGAGCGCGACCGCGAGCAAGCCGGCGCCCGAGGCGCTCGCGTCGTTGCCGGAGAGCACCAGCGCCGTGCTCAGGAGCTCGGCGGCCTGCGGGAAGATCGGGAACCGCAGGTCGGCGAGGAACGGCACGCCACCGCTGCGGGCGAACGCGCGGACGTAAGGGAGGTGGTACATCCGCGAGTCGAAGCCGGTGTCCGGGTAGAGGGCCGGGAGCACGAACGGCAGCGCCGCCAGCGCGCCGATCACGACGAGCCGGCGGCTCGGGCGCGGCGGTCTCAGCGACACGGGCGCCGCGAGCGCGACGGCGTGGACGGCGGCCGCGAGCGCCACGACCGGCGCGGGGCGCAGCGCACCCGCCAGTCCGAGCCCGAGGAGCGCGTGCGCGAGCAGCGCGAGACCGGTGGTGACCGCGAGCGCCACGCTCTCCAGCGCGTCGTCGCCGCCCATCCCGATCCCGAGCACCGTGAGCGCGGTGCGTCCCGCGACCCACGCGGTCCACGCGAGCAAGGCGATCGGCAGCACGAACGCGGCGAGCGTGCGCCCGAGGGCGAAGGCGTCGAGCGGCTCGATCATGGCGGCGCGCGCATCCTAGATGTGGATACACCGAGTTTCGATAGCCAGCGCGCGAGCCGCGCGTGTAGAAACGACGCGCCGCCATGGGGAACCTGCTGCGCTACCGCGACCTGGTGCTGGCGCTCGTCGCCCGCGACCTCAAGGTGCGCTACCGGCGCTCGGCCATCGGCTTCGCCTGGACGATGCTCCAGCCGCTGCTCACCATGGCGGTGCTGATGGTGGTGTTCAGCACCGCGTTCCACTTCCAGGTGCCGAGCTACCCGGTCTATGCGCTCGCCGGCATCCTGTTCTGGAACTTCTTCGCGCAGAGCGTCGTGGCGTCCATGAACAGCCTGCGGGGCAACGCCAACCTGCTGCTCAAGGTGCCGGTGCCGAAGGCGGTCTTCCCGCTCGCCACGGTGCTCTCCGGGGTGGTGAACCTGGTGCTCGCGCTGGTGCCGCTGGCGGTGATCGCGGCGCTCACCGGCCACCGCTTCGGGCCGGGGCTGTGGTTCCTGCCGGTGGCGATCGTGCTCGCGGCGCTGTTCACGCTGGGCGTCGGGCTCGCGGTGTCGCCGCTCGCGGTGTTCTTCACCGACATCGTCGAGATGATCGGCGTGATCCTGACCACGGTGATGTACCTGACGCCGGTCTTCTACCCGCTCGAGATCGTGCCCGCGCGCTACCGCTGGGTGGTGGACCTGAACCCGCTCCGCCACCTGCTCGAGGTCTTCCGGGCACCGATCGTGAGCGGCCACCTCGCTCCCGCCGGCGAGCTCGCGCTCGGAGCGGCGCTGGCGGTGGCGGCGTTCGCGCTGGGCGCGCGCAGCTTCGCGCGCTCGGCGAGCCGCATCCCGTTCCACCTATGAGCGCGATCATCCGCCTCGACGGCGTCTCGCTCCGCTACCGCCTGGCGAAGCAGCGCGCCCACTCGCTCAAGGAGTACGCGATCCACTGGTTGAAGGGCGGGCTGGTCTATGAGGACCTGTGGGCGCTCCGGGACGTGTCGTTCGAGGTCTCTCGCGGCGAGAGCGTCGGCGTCGTGGGCCGCAACGGCGCCGGCAAGAGCACGCTGCTCAAGGTGCTGTGCGGCGTCCTCGAGCCCACCCGCGGGAGCTCGCGACTCGACGGGCAGGTGGCGCCGATCCTGGCGCTCGGCGCCGGCTTCGACCACGAGCTCACCGGGCTCGAGAACGTGTACCTCAACGCGCTGCTGCTCGGCCGCACGCGCCGCGAGATCGCCGCGCGCGTCGACCAGATCACCGAGTTCAGCGGCCTCGGCGACCTGATCCGCGCGCCGATCCGCAGCTACTCGGCGGGGATGGTCGCGCGGCTCGGCTTCTCGGTGGCGACCGCGTGGCGCGCCGACATCCTGGTCCTGGACGAGGTGCTGGGCGTGGGCGACGCCGCGTTCGTGAAGCGCTGCGAGGCGCGCCTCGCAGCGCTGCGCCGCGAG
>CAYMQR010000559.1:0-3669 GCA_964392195.1 uncultured bacterium
CACTCCTACAAGGAGCCGAGCATCCTCGCCGGGCGGCGGGTGGTGATCGTCGGCATCGGCAACAGCGCCGTCGACATCGCGGTGGAGGCGTCGCACGTCGCCGAGCGCGTCCACCTGAGCACCCGCAGCGGCGCGTGGGTGGTGCCCAAGTACTTCTTCGGCAAGCCGCTCGATCACCTCGCGATCACCCGCCTCGGCGCCCACGTGCCGCTCGAGCTGACCGGCACCATCGCGCGCAAGCGGCTCGCCAAGTTCCAGGGACCGCTCGAGAGCTGGGGATTGCCGCGGCCCAGGTTCGGGCCGCACCAGGCGCACCCGACGATCTCGAACGAGCTGCTCGGGCGGATCGGCCACGGCGCGGTGAAGGTCGAGCCGAACGTGGCGCGGCTCGAGCCCGAGCACGTGGTGTTCGAGGACGGCTCGCGGGTCGCTGCCGACCTGGTGATCTGGTGCACCGGCTACGACCTGCGCTTCCCGTTCTTCGACGAGGCGCTGGTGCGCGTCGAGGACAACCGCCTCGATCTCTACAAGCGGGTGTTCCACCCCGACCTCGGCGGCTCGGTCGCATTCCTCGGGCTGGTGCAGCCGCTCGGCGCCATCATGCCGATCGCCGAGATGCAGGCGCGCTGGGCGGCGCGGGTGTGGACCGGGCACGCGCGGCTGCCGGACGCCGAGGCGATGCGCGCCGACATCGCGCGCATGCACGACGCCGTGGCGCGCCGCTACACGCCGTCCGCGCGTCACACGATCCAGGTCGACTTCTACGCCTACATGGACGAGCTCGCCGACCAGATCGGCGCTCGTCCTCACGTGTGGAAGCACCCGCGGCTGTGGGCCGCCCTCATGCTCGGGCCGGCCGCGCCGGCGCAGTACCGGCTCGAGGGACCGGGCGCCTGGGACGGCGCGCCGGGGGCGGTGCTGGCGGCGTTCGCGCGCAGCCGCGGACGGCGGCCGGCGTCGGGGCGGCCGATGACTCAGGATCGAAGCCGGTAAGGGCTCTGGAAGGCCGGCAGGTACGGGCCATCACCGAGCTCCTTGGCGAGCGCCTGGTGCTCGGGTGTGGGCGGGAGCTGACGGTTCCAGTCGGTCCAGCCGGCGACGAGCGCCGCGCGGAAGAGCTTCACCGAGGCGTCGCTCGGCAGCTTCGCGGCCACGTTGGCCGCGGAGTAGCGCAGTGAAGCCACCTCGCCGCCCACGGCCTTCGCCGCGGCCGCGGGATCGGCGAGCGCTTCGAACAGGCAGCCGAGCGCGCGCTCGCCGTAGCGAACGACCACGCCATCGGCCAGCGGCGGAACCTCTCCCGAGCCGCCCTGGATGAACTCGTTCATCACCACCGGCACCGCGAGCAACCCGACGGCCTCGCGGATCGCGCCGTCGGGGAGCTGCGCGTCGGGGAGGGCGACGAGCCTGGTGAAGGTCTTGTCCTCGAAGTAGCGCGCCCGCTTCGTGACCTTCCATCGCGGGTCGCTCTCCGGGCACGGGAGCGGGCGCATCGGCCTCGAGAGGCCGGGATCGGAGTGGAAGCGGAAGCGCTGCGCCGCCGGGCTCGGGTGCAGCGTGACGAGCGCGCGCAGCACGTCGGACTTGGCGGCGTAGGGCGTGTAGCCCCACTTGGCGTGCTGGACCTGGTCGGCGGCGGAGCGCAGGAGCACCTCGGCCTCGCTGCCCCAGCGCTCGCGGGCTTCGATGAGCTCACCGGCGCCGCGCGAGATCTCGTCGGGCGTCTTCTTGAACTCGACGCCGTCCGGGCGCTCGACGATCGACTTCTCCAGGAACTCGTAGACGGCGTCGGGGTCGGGGATCGGCTCGCCGGCGAGCGAGCGTGCGGCGGCCTCGACGAGCTTGGCGACCGCGTCCGCGGTGGCGGGATCGGCGAGGCCGAGGAGCGCCGCGACGTCCGGCTTGGCCGGCTCGGCCGGTGGTGTGGGCTCGAGAGCGGCTGCCGGCGCCGGTGCCGCGGTGGGGGCCGCCGCGGGCGCGCTCGCGGTGCCCGGCGGAGCCGCGCCACGGTCACAGCCCGCGAGCCCGGCCGCCAGCGCGAGCGCCGCGGCGAGCGGGCCGAGCCCGGAGGTGCGAATCCAGCCGACGACGGCTCGCGATCGATGCATGCGCCCCCCCCCGGGTGGATCCGGCTGGTGTGATCCGGACGCGGACCCGCGCCCGAGAAACGTGCTAACTCTCTCCGCCTGCGACGGCGTCCGCGGTGGACGCCGTGCTACGTGACGCCGCCCTCGTCAGCACAGGAAGACCCCCGCGATGTTCGGACGGATCGTTCGCGCGTACCTCACCGTCGGCCGCACCTTCGGTGCGTGGTTGCCGCCCATCGTGACCTTCCTGCTGTTCTCGGTGCTGCGGACGGTCATGACGATCGGCTGGGCGCTCGACCCGCTGTTCTTCCCGCGGCTGCGGTCCACGAAGGTGGTGAGCCCGATCGTGCTGGTCGGCAACCCGCGCACCGGCACCACGTTCCTGCAGCGCTTCCTCACCGACCACGGCGTCGGTTCGGGGCTCGAGCTGTGGCGCATGTTGTATTCGTCCCTCACCATCCAGGCGCTGATCAAGCCCTTTCTGCCGGTGCTCGAGAAGGTGAGCCCGGCGCGCCACCACTCCACCGTCGCCCACGAGACCAGCCTCACGTCCGTCGAGACCGACGACGTGTCGTTCATGTTCCGGTTCTTCGACGGCATGTTCCTGTACGGCTTCATTCTCGCGTTCGACGAGCAGGACCGCGTCGACCTCGTCGACCCGGGTCGCCGCGACACCAGCCGCCGCGACGGCGCCTGGCTGGAGGCGCTGTGGCGGCGCAGCCTGGTCGCGCACCGGAGCGACCGTGTGGTGGCGAAGCTCTTCTCGCTCTCGGCGTGGCTGCCCACGTTCCTGAAGCGATTCCCGGACGCGAAGATCCTCTACATGGTTCGCGATCCGCTCGAGGTGCTGCCGTCGGCGCTCAGCCTGACCACCGGCGTGCTCGGCAAGGCGTTCGACTTCTGGGGACGTCCCGAGCCGATCAAGCGCCGCTACATCGACCGCATGGTCGCCGGCTACACGCTGCTGCTCCGGCGCTTCCACGACGACTACGTCTCGGGCGCGATCCCGCGGGAGAACGTCTACATCGTCCGCTACGATCGGCTGATGAGCGAGTTCGACGTGGTGATGGACGAGATCCTCGCCTTCACCGGCACGCCCAAGGGCACGGCGCTCGCCGCCGCGATCACCGCGCAGGCGGAGAAGCAGCGCGGCTACAAGAGCAAGCACAGCTACAGCCTGGAACAGTTCGGGCTCGACGCCGGCGCGATCCGGCGCGACTGCGCGTTCGTCTACGAGACGTTCGGGATCTGAGCGCGGCGAGGGAGGAGCCGATGCGAGCGCATCGAGTCGACGGCATGCGATCGCGGGCGCGCCGGGTCGCGGCGCTTTGCGCGCTGGTGGTGGCGGCCGGCTGCGGCAGCGGCGACGAGAACGAGGTCGAGGTCGAGCTGACGCGCGGCGAGCAGCGCTCGGTCGAGCTCACCGTCACCGCGAGCCAGATCTTCAACGGCCGTCTCCTCGAGTGCGACTTCGTGTCGCTGCGCCCCAAGGACCCCGACAACCAGCTCGCCCTCGAGAACATGGAGATCGCGGTCAGCGCCTCGGGGAAGTCGAGCGACCTCTCCTGCACCGCGCGCGTCG
>CAYMQR010000560.1:0-3667 GCA_964392195.1 uncultured bacterium
GGTGGTGTGCAGCGACTGGTAGAGGTTGTCCTTGGGCGCCGCGATGTAGTCCTTGAAGCGCCCCTCGACCGGCGCCCACTGCGAGTGGATGAGGCCGAGCACCTGGTAGCACTGGGCCGGCTGGCGCACGAGCACCCGGAAGCCCACCACGTCGTGGATGTTGTCCACGTCGATCCCCTGCCGCTCCATCTTGCGGTGGATCGAGTAGAGGCTCTTGAGGCGACCGGTGACCTTGGCGATCACGCCGTTCTGCTGGAGCAGCCGCTGGATCTCGTCCTGGGCGCGCTTGATCCACGCATCTCGCACGCGCCGCTCGCGCGCGAGGTGGCGCTCGATGCGCGAGCACGCCGCCGGCTCCACCACCTTGAACGACGACTCCTCGAGCTCGTGGCGCATCCAGTGGATGCCGAGCCGGCCCGAGAGCGGCGCGTAGATCTCGAGCGCCTCGCGCGCCAGCCGCTCGCGCTCGTCGCGCGCGCAGCGGTCGAGGTGGCGCATCTCGTCGAGGCGGTCGGCGAGGCGGATCAAGAGGATCCGCACGTCGGACACCATCGCCAGCAGCATGCGCCGGAAGCTCTCCAGGTCGCGGCTCGGCTCGACCGTGAAGCGCAGCCGCGCCAGGTCGGTGATGCCCTCCACGATGCGCGTGACCTTGGGGCCGACCGCGGCGACCAGCTCCTCGCGGCTCGCGTAGCCGAGCTCGAGGATGTCGTGGAGCAGCCCCGCGGCGATCGTGGGCGAGTCCATGTAGAGCTCGCTGAGGATCCAGCCCACGTCGACCGGGTGGCCGAGGTAGGGCTCGCCGGCGCGCCGCTCGTGGCCCTTGCGGACCGAGGCGCCCCACACGTAGGCGCGCTCGATGAGCTCGAGGTCGGCGCGCGGCTGGTAGGCCTCGACCCGGTCCAGGATGTCGTTGACGCGGCGAACGGGCATGGGCGGGGTCCGGAGGCGTGGGTGGCGCGCGGGCGCTCAGCTCGTCTGCGGCGCCAGCCGGCGCGCCGCGCGCGCGCGCTCGGCGCGCACGATCGCGGCCAGCTCCTCGCGGGTGCGCTCGAGGTCGTCGTTCACCACCACGTAATCGTAACGGCTCGCGACCGCGAGCTCCTTCGCGGCGGCGGCGAGGCGGTGGCGAATCGTCGCGTCGTCGTCCTCGCCACGGCCGCGGATGCGGCGCTCGAGCTCCGCGGCGGAGGGCGGCAGCACGAAGATCAGCGCCGACTCGGGCATGCGCTCGCGCACCTGGAAGGCGCCCTGGGTGTCGATGTCGAGGATGAGGTCGACGCCGTCGGCGCACGCGCGCCGCCACTCGGCGACCGGCGTGCCGTAGCGGTTGCCGTGGACCTCGGCCCACTCGAGGAGCTCGTCGTCGCGCACCAGCTCGGCGAACTTCTCGGCGCTCACGAAGTGGTAGTCGACGCCGTCGCGCTCGTGGCCGCGCGGCGCGCGGGTGGTGGCGGACACGCTGAAGCGCAACCCCGGCAGCCGCTCGCACAGGCCGCGCCCGAGCGTGGTCTTGCCGGTGCCCGAGGGCGCCGACAGCACGAACAGGATGCCGCCGCCGCGCGGCGCGAGCGGCGGGAGGGTCAGCGCCGTCAAGCGACCGCCTCGGCTTCCGGCTCGGGCAGGCCGTCGCCCTTGTCGAGGCGCACCGCGAGCGTCTCGGGCTGGACCGCGGACAGCATCAGGTGGCCGGTGTCGAGCAGCAGCACCGCGCGGGTCTTGCGGCCCTGGGTGGCGTCGATCACCAGCCCGCGCGCCTTGGCGTCCTCGCGCAGCTTGCGGATCGACTGGCCCGCCGGGTTCAGCACCGCGACCACGCGCGTCGCCATCACCAGGCTGCCGAACCCGACTCCCACCAGCTTGCGCGCCATGCGCTGCTCCCGTGTTCCGGGTCCGCCGCGCGCCAGCGCGGGCGGCCCGGTGGCCGACTCACTCGAGGTTCTGCACCTGCTCGCGGAGCTGCTCGATGTGCGACTTCATCTGCACGATCTCCTGGGTGGTCGCCGCGTTCGAGAGCTTGGAGCCGGTGGTGTTCGCCTCGCGGAAGAGCTCCTGCACCAGGAAATCCAGCTTGCGGCCGACGTGCCTTCCCCGCAAGAGCTGGCGCGCCTGGGCGAGGTGGCTCTTGAGGCGGGTCAGCTCCTCGCGCACGTCGCTGCGGTCGGCGATCAGCGCGACCTCCTGCGCCAGCCGCTCGGGAGCCAGCTCCACCCCCCGCGCCAGCTCGGCGATGCGCGCGGCGAGCGCCCTCCCTTGCTCCTCGGCGATCTGCGGCGCGCGCTCGGCGAGCACCGTGGCGCAGCGCTCGATGCCGTCGAGGAGCTCCCGCGCGACCGCGACCAGCGCCTCGCCCTCGCGCTCGCGCATCCCGGCGAAGTCGGCGAGCGCCCTGTCGACCGGCTCGGCGAGGATCTCCCACGAGCGCTCCGCGCCCAGCGGGCCGCCGCCCGGCGCCGCCAGCTCGCGCAGCGCGAGCAGCGTCTCGAGGCGGATGTCGTCGGCGAGCCCGAGCGAGCCGGCGAGCGACGACAGCGCCTCGCGCAGCGGCCTGAGCCGCTCGGGCGCGAGCGAGCCCGCGAGCAGGTCGTTGGGCGGCGTGAGCCACACCGACACCTCCACGCGCCCGCGCTTGGCGTGCTTCTCGACCGCCTCGCGGATCTTGGGCTCGGCCGCCGCCATGTCGCGCGGCAGCCGCACGTGGACGTCGAGGAAGCGGTGGTTCACGCCGCGCACCTCCACCGACACGCGGCCGTAGTCGCCGCTCGCGTTGGCGCTGCCGAACCCGGTCATGCTGTGCACGCGTCGTCCTCCACTCCCGCCCCTCGATCGAGCGCCGCCAGCAGCTCGCCGGCCGAGACCACCGCGGTCCCCACCTTCCCCACCACGATCCCCGCCGCGGCGTTCGAGATCCGCGCCGCGAGCGCGCGGTCCACGCGCACCGCCTCGCACAGCCCGAAGGTGCCGATCACGGTGTCGCCGGCGCCGGTCACGTCGAACACGTCGCGCGCCATGGTGGGGATGTGGACCGATCGCGCGGCTCTCGAGAAGAGCGTCATGCCGTCCTCGCCGCGGGTCACGAGCACCGCCTCGCAGCGCAGGCTCTCCAGGATCTTGCGCCCGGCACGCGCCAGCGCGCGCTCGTCGCCGATCTCGACTCCCGACATCGCCGCAGCTTCCTTCAAGTTGGGCGTCACCACGCTCGCGCCACGGTAGACCGCGAAGCGCGGCGGCTTGGGGTCGACGAGCACCGGCACGCCGCGGCGGCGCGCCTCGCCCATGAGCTGCTTGAGCACGCTCGGCTCGAGGCTGCCCTTGGCGTAGTCCGAGATCACCACCGCGTCGACGCGCGCCAGGCGCCTGGCGAGCGCCTTCGAGAACGAGCTCATGGTCGCGGGCGCGGGGTCGCCGAGGTCCTCGCGGTCGAAGCGCACCACCTGCTGGTGCTGGGCCACGACGCGGGTCTTCTCGGTGGTGCGGCGCCCGGCGGCGGTCACCACCGCGCACGGGTCGATGTCGAGCCGCCCGCACTCCTCGCGCACCCACGCGCCGAGGGCGTCGTCGCCGACCAGCCCGCCCAGGCTCACGCGCCCACCGAGGGCGCGGATGTTGTGCGCCACGTTGGCGGCGCCGCCGAGCCGAAGGCTCTCGTCGACGACGTGCACCACCG
>CAYMQR010000561.1:0-3636 GCA_964392195.1 uncultured bacterium
GGCGAGCGCGCCGCCGCGGTCGGACGCCAGGTGGGCGACGCCGTCGTCGCCCACGGCATGAACCTCATGACCGTGGGCGAGACCACGCCCTACGACCAGCTCATCGTCGCGGGCGCCGTCCGACCCGATGGCAGCGTCGAGGACCAGGACCTGGGCTCGATGAACTCGTGCCAGATGTCGTACATGGCGAAGGCGCTCTCGAGCGCGGGCCTCGCCTCGCCGGTCGAGGTGGTGGCGGTGCCGGGCTCGTACGACCTGCTTCTCCTCGAGCTGATCTTCGATCTCCTCGGTCTGCCGCCGCCGGCGATCGTGCCTAGCTGCCTGCACCTCGACGACGCCTACTTCGGCCTGAGCTGGGGCGACCTGCTCCGCCTCGAGGTGGACGGCACGGCGGTCTTCGACGTCCTCGACGACCTGCTCGCCGCCGACGCCAACGCCTGGCTGCCGCTCTACCACCAGCTCGTCGACGCCCTCGAGCAGCCCGAGCGCAGCGCCCGCGTGCTCGTCTACTACGGCGTGCAGACCGGCAACGAAGCGGTGCGGTCGGCGGCGCAGGCGACGCTCGACCAGATCGCCGAGGTCCACCGCCGGGTCGCGGAGGCGATCCTGGACTGGGCGAGCGGCCCGGGTGCCAACCCCGGCGAGGCGTCGTGGGCACGCCGCTCCCTCTACCAGGCGTCGATGGTCGCGGTGCCATTCGGGGTCGGTGGCGCGAGCTACGCGGTGGCCGACTTCGGGCCCGGGCTCGGCGACGCGCAGGCTTACGAGGGCGTGCTCCAGCGCGGCGAGTCGCAGCCGTGGGGGCTGCTCAGCGACGCCCAGATCCAGGCCACGATCGACGCCGAGCTCGCGAGCGCGCACCCGTGGAACCAGGAGCGTTACCAGGCGCGCTTCGCGGACGGACCGCCGCTGCGCCGCGCGGGCGATCACTACGAGGCGGTGGGCGCCGACGGTCAGTTCCACGCGATCCCCAACGTGAGTCACCAGTGGTTCGGTGGCGTGGACCTGCTGCGCGAGGCGCCGCTCTGCGCGCTCGCTTCCGATGCTCTCGACTGCGCGTGGGCGAAGCTCGGCTGCGCCCGCCCCGACCTCGACGCGAGCCACGCGGTGGACGGCGCCGATACGGCGCTGTTCGCGAGCGCGTGGAGCGTCTACGGTCCGCCGGCGTCGGCGCCGTGCGACGCCGGCAACGGCTGGTGCGGCGGCGCCGACCTCGACCGCAGCGGCACGCTCGACGCCGACGATCAGGGCTTCATGCAGGCGGCGCAGGGCTGCTGGTACTGACGGGGCGCCGCGGGCGGGCCGGCGGGGGACGGAACCCGCGCCGCTACGGGGCCTTCGGCGGGGGCTCGATGCGGATGGCCTTCCACACCGGGAAAGCCGAGCCGTCGAGGGTCGCGGGCTCGTATTTCCAGCGGCACACCGCCTTCACCACCTCGCTGACCAGCGGCTCGGAACCGCCGTGAACGTCGATCGCGTCGACGTCGCCGCGAGCGGTGATGTGGGCGTTGATCATCACCACGGCGTCGGCGCCAGCCTTCGCCCCCTTGGGCGGACGCGGCAGCGCGTTGCCGGGCTTGGCCTTGGGAGGCACCACGATGTGGTCGCCGGTCTTGGCCTTGGGGTCGTCGAGCTTTCCCGAGCTCGAGCCACACCATCGGCGCTGGGGAGCGGCGGCACCCTCGGCCCACGCGGTGCTGGCCCCGAAAACCGAGATCAAGAGCAGCGCGGCCAGCACGGCGTGAGGGTGAGCGGGAGGGTCGAGCATCGGCATCGGAGACCTCGGCTGGCGCGGTCGGCGCACGCGATCGTGACGATACAGCTCAGCGTTACACTCGCGCCACTCACCGCGGAGAGCCCGATGTCCAACGCACCGAGCACCACCTTGATCCCGAGCCTCGCCACCTACTCGCTGCTCGGCCGCAGCGGCCTGCGAGTGAGCCCGCTCTGCCTCGGCACCATGACGTTCGGCACCGAGTGGGGCTGGGGTAGCCCGAAGGAGACCGCGCATCGCGTGCTCGCGCGCTACCTGGAGGCGGGCGGCAACTTCGTGGACACCGCCGATGGCTACACCAACGGCACCAGCGAGGAGCTGATCGGCGCGTACTTCGCGGAGCACGGCGGGCGTGACGCGGTGGTGCTCGCGACCAAGTTCACGTTCAACGGGCGGCCCGGCGACCCCAACGCCGGCGGCAACGGCCGCAAGAACATCCACCGCGCGCTCGAGGGCTCGCTGCGCCGGCTGCGCACCGACTACCTCGACCTCTACTGGATGCACGCGTGGGACGGGCTCACTCCGGTCGAGGAGGTGCTCGACACGTTCGACGCGCTGGTGCGCGCGGGAAAGGTCCGCTACGTCGGCTTCTCGGACGTGCCGGCGTGGTACCTGGCGCGCGCGCAGACGATCGCCGATCTGCGTGGCCGCGAGCGCGTGTGCGCGCTCCAGCTCGAGTACTCGCTGGTCGAGCGCAACATCGAGCGCGAGCACGTGCCCGCCGCCGAGGAGCTCGGTGTGGGCCTCTGCCCGTGGAGCCCGCTCGCGAGCGGCTTGCTCACCGGCAAGTACCAGCGTCAGGGCGACGACCTCGCCGGCGGCGGCCGGCTCGCTGCGATCCGTGGCGCCGGCAACCCGAACTTCGACAAGCTCTTCACCGACCGCAACTGGAAGATCGTCGACACGCTCGTCGAGGTGGCGAAGGAGGTCGGCCGCAGCCCCACGCAGGTGGCGCTCAACTGGATCACGAACCGCCCCGCGGTGACCTCGACGCTGATCGGCGCGACCAAGGTGGAGCAGCTCGAGGAGAACCTCGGCTCGCTCGAGTTCGCGATCCCTGTCGAGCTCGCCGCGCGACTCGAGGAGGCGAGCCGCCCCGAGCAGGTCCACCCCTACCTCTTCTTCGGACCCGAGATGCGCGCGCGCATCAACGGCGGCACCACCGTCACGCGCAGCCGCGGCTGAGTCCCTCGGCGGCGCCCGCAGCGCGGTGCGCGCGCACGCGTCGTTCAGCGCGCCTCGGCCGCGAGCTCGCCGACGGCGGCGATGAGGCCGTCGATCTCCACCTCGGCGTTGAGCGGTCCCGGTGACGCGCGCAGCGTCCCCGCGGGAAACGTCCCGAGCCGCCGGTGCGCCGCGGGCGCGCAGTGGAGGCCGACGCGCAGCCGGATCCCCCAGTCGTCCTCGAGGCGCATCGCGGTGATCGAGGGGTCCTCGCCCTCGATCACGAACGACACCACCGGGACTGCGCGATCGGTAGCGCCCGGTCCCCACACCGCCACGCCTTCGATGGCGCGGAGCCCCGACTCGAGCCGCCGCGCCAACGCCTGGGCGCGCCCGTGGAGCGTCGCCACGCCCTCCTCGAGGACCAGCGCGATCCCTTCCCCGAGCCCCGCGATCCCGGGCGTGTTGGGAGTTCCGGCCTCGAGCGCTTCCGGCAGCTCGCTCGGCGGATCCTCCGACTCCGAGTGGGCGCCCGTGCCGCCGCGCACCAGCGGCTCGATCTCCACCCCCGCGCCGACCGCGAGGATGCCCACGCCCGGCGGCCCGTGGAGCGCCTTGTGGCCCGAGCACGCGAGCCAGCCCGCGCCGAGGCCGTCGACGTCGAGCGGCAGGAGGCCCGCGCTCTGCGCGGCGTCGAC
>CAYMQR010000562.1:0-3636 GCA_964392195.1 uncultured bacterium
CGTGGCGAGGATGCTCCAGGCCGGCACCGTGCTGGGCGAGGCCGCGTCCTCGCTCGCCGACGCGCTGGGCTCGGTGCGTACGCCGTGGGATCCGCCGCGCGCGAAGAAGGCGCCCAAGCGCGCCTCGTCGGGGAAGCGCAGCGTGCAGGCGAGCGCGGAGCCCGACGACGAGTTCTGGCCGCCGCTGGTGGTCGAGACCGCGCTCGGCCGGGTGATCGTGGGCGGGCCCGACGACGACGTCCACCGTGGCCCGGCGCTCGCGATCGTGGACCTCGGCGGCAACGACACCTACCTCGACGTCTCTCCTTCGCCGTCGGCCTCGGCGCTGGTCACCGTGGACCTTTCCGGGGACGACATCTACCGCTCCGAGGACGCGGGCGGCGCGGGGACCGGCATCTTCGCCGCCTCGATCTCGTTCGAGCTCGCCGGGAACGACGTCTACACGTCGCCGGGTCCGGGACCGGGGGCCGCGATCGGCGGTGTCGGCGTGCTGATCGACCTCGCGGGCGACGACCGCTACTCCTCGGAGCGGATGGGGGAGGGCGCGGCGGTCGCCGGGCTGGGGCTGGTGATCGACGCCGCGGGGCAGGACTTCTACAGCGCCGAGACGTTCGCGCAGGGCTTCGGTGGCCCGGGCGGCGCAGGTGTGCTGGTCGACGCCGGCGGCAACGACGTCTACACCTCGCAGAGCGGGACCGCCGACGATCGCGAGCCGGTGAAGGCCTACGACAGCTTCATGCAGGGCTACGCCATGGGGTTCCGCGAGGTGGTGTCGGGCGGGATCGGCTGGCTCGAGGACGCGGGCGGCGACGACACCTACACCGCCAGCTACTTCGCGCAGGGCGGCGCCTACTGGTACGGGCTCGGAACGCTCCTCGACCGCAGCGGCAACGACCGCTACTTCGCGCGCCGCTACGCGCAGGGCTCGGGCGTGCACGCGGCGGTGGGGCTGCTCGACGACCGGCGCGGCAACGACAGCTACCAGTCGTGGGGCGTGTCGCAGGGCTGTGGCCACGACCTCTCGGTGGGACTGCTGCGCGACGGCGCGGGTAACGACGGCTATCACGGCACCTGGATGGTCCAGGGGGTCGGCAACGACAACGCGGTGGGCATGCTCCTCGAGCTCGCCGGCGACGACGACTACGAGGCCGAGGGCCAGCAGTCCCAGGGCTGGGCCGGTGAGTCGCGCGGCGCGGTCGGGTTCGGCTTCCTCCTCGACGGTGGCGGCAAGGACGTGTTCCGCGGCTCGGCCACCCCGCCGCTGTGGGTCCACGAGACCTACGGCGTGGGCGTCGACGGCGAGGGGCCGATCCCCTGACGGACGCGCGCCCGCGGCGGCCCGGAGCGCGTTGCAGCGGTGGTGCGCGGGGAGTAGGGTCGGTCGCGATCGCAGCGGAGGTTGCACGATGAGCGCTTCGCGGACCACCGGCGGCGCACCGAACCGCGCCGGGCTACGAGCGGACTTCCTCGCTCGCCGCGAATTCCTGCGGCGCGCCGCGGGCGGCTCGGCCGCCCTCGCGCTGGCGGGCTGGCTGCCGGGCGGGTGCGCGGGCTACCAGGAGCTCGTCCCCGAGGCGCAGCGCGCCAACCTCCAGTTCTTCGACGAGAAGGAGTTCGCGATCTTCCAGGCGGTCGCGCGCCGCATCGTGCCCGACGAGGACGGCTGGCCGAGCGTCGACGAGGTCGGCGTCGCGCCGCTCATCGACGAGGAGCTCGCGCTGTGGCGGAACGAGCCCGCGCTCTCTCCCGTCCTCGACGACCTCAAGCTGCTGCTCAGGCTCGTCGAGCACGGCACCTGGCTCGACGGCCACGGGAGCCGTTTCACGCGGCTCCCGCCCGACGCGCAGGACGACGTGCTGGCGAGCTGGGACGGGTCGGCGATCGAGGTCCGCCAGGTGGGCTTCCAGGCGCTCAAGAACCTGGTGATGTTCGCCTACTACGACGACGAGCGCACCTTCGCGAAGCTCTCGTACGCGGGCCCGTGGCACAAGAACACCCCGCAGGGTCCGCTCGTGTACCCGGCGCAGCCGCGCCGCGCGTGACCCCGTCGTCCCGGAGGAGGCTGCCGTGATCGTCACCCCCGCCGACGTGCGGAGCCATCTCGACGAGAGCTGCGACGTGGTGGTGATCGGGACCGGCGCGGGCGGCGCGGTGTGCGCGTCCGAGCTCCAGCGCGGCGGACTGGAGGTGATCCTCGTCGAGGAGGGCCCGCACTGGACGGCCGAGGACTTCACCCAGCGCGAGGGCGAGATGCACGCGCGCATCGACGGCGGGCGGGGCGCCACCGCCACCGTCGACGGCGGCATGATGCTGAGCTACGGCCGGGCCGTGGGCGGCTCGACGGTCCACTACTGGGTGAACGCGTTCCGGGCCCCCGCGTTCCGCATGAAGGAGTGGCGCGAGCGCGCCGGCGCCGAGCACTGGTCGCCGGAGGAGATGGCGCCCTACTACGCGACGGTCGAGACCAACCTCAACGTGGAGCGCGTCCACGACTACCAGATCAACCGCAACAACCAGCTCCTCAAGGACGCCGCGGACGGGCTCGGCTGGCACTGCCAGCCGGTCACGCAGGCCCGCAAGGACTGCCTCGCATGCAGTTACTGCATGCTCGGCTGCGCCTACAACCGCAAGCAGTCGATGCTCGTCACCTACGTGCCGTGGGCGATGGCCGACGGCGCGCGGCTCTTCGCGAGCTGCATGGTCGAGGGCATCGACACCCAGCGTGGCAGGGCCGTGGGCCTGCGCGCGCGCTTCCTGGATCCCGACACCCGCGAGGCGCTCGGCTCGCTGCGGGTGCGGGCGCGCAAGGGCGTGGTGGTCGCGGCCGGCGGACTCGGTACTCCCACGCTGCTGCTGCGCAGCGGCCTCGCCAACGAGAGCGGGCGGCTCGGCAGGAACCTGTGCGTGAACCCCAACCTGGCGGTGGCGGCGGTCATGGAGGAGGAGGTCCTCCATCACCGCAACATCCCGTCGTCGTACGACGTGACCGAGTTCCAGGAGACGCGCCGGGACGCTGGCGGGCGCTACCTGGAGGGCGGCTACACGTTCTTCGGCGCGGGGGCCCAGCCGGGGTTCACCGCCGCCGTCATCCCGGGCTTCGGCCGCGAGCACCGCCGCCGCCTCGTCGAGCTCATGACCCACGGCGCGGCGTGCCTGTCGGTGATCGACGACGCGCCCGGGCCGGGGCGGGTGACCGTCGACGGCGAGGGGCGCCCGCGCTTCCACTACGAGTGGGACGAGGCGACGGTCGCCAAGGCGCGCGACTATTTCCGCAAGGCCGCGACGCTCTACCTCGCGGCGGGAGCGCGCGACGTGTTCCTTCCCACCAACCCGCCCACCCGCATCCGCTCGGCCGCCGACCTCGCGCACATCGACGGCGTGTCGTTCGCGCCGGGGAAGATCGTGGTGATCGGCTCGCACCTGCTCGGCACCGCGGCGATGGGCAAGGATCCTGAGCGCTCGGTGGTCGGCACCGACGGCGAGACCCACTCGGTGAAGGACCTGTGGGTCGCGTGCGGCGCCGCGCTGCCCAGCTCGGTGGGGATCGACCCGTCCCTCTCGATCTCGGCCCACGGGATGCGGACCGGCCAGCGCATGCTGGCGCGCTACGGATGACGCGCGGCGCGCCGCCACGAC
>CAYMQR010000563.1:0-3625 GCA_964392195.1 uncultured bacterium
CGTGCCGACGTCGTCGCCGAGCAGGTCCACCTGGTCGCGGGCGATCTGCATCCACGACGCGTCGTTGCCGATCACGGCGATGGGCGCCAACCCGTGGCGCACGAAGGTGTCGAACTCGGCGAGGCTGTAAGCGGACGAGCCGTCGCCCCACAGGATCCACACCTCGGAGTCGGGCCGGCACACCGCGGCGCCGGTGGCGAAGCCGCCGCCCACGCCGAGCGTCCCGTAGACGCCCGGATCGAGCCACGCGAGCGGGCCGCGCGGCCGCAGCACGTACGAGCCGGTGCCCACGAAGTCGCCGCCGTCGGCCACCAGGATCGCGTCGTCGGCGAGCTTCTTCTCGAGCTCGAGGAAGAACCTGAGCGGGCCCACGCGGCCCTCGGTGGAGGCGTCGCCCTTGGCGATCTCGGCGTCGCGCTTCGCCTCGCGATCGCGTAGCGTCTTGAACCACGCGCCGCGGTCGGGCGAGCGCGGCGAGAGCTTCGCGAGCTCGACCAGCATCTCCCCCGGGTGCATGCGCAGCGCCACGTCGGGGATGCGGTTCTTGCGCAGCGTCGCGGCGCTCAGGTTGGCGGCGACGAGCTTCGCGGACTTGGGGATCGCCTGGCCGTACTTGAGGCGGAAGTCGAACGGGAAGCCCGCCACGATCACCAGGTCGGCCTCGCGCAGCGCCTTGCCGCGCTCGTGGCGGAACTGGATCTCGTTGGTGCGGCCGAGCAGCCCGCGCCCCATGCCGCCGAGGTAAGTCGGGATGCCGAGGGCGCGGATCGCGTTCGCGATGCGCTCGGGATCGCGCTGGTTCACCAGCGTCTGGCTGCCGATCACCAGCACCGGGCGCTGCGACTTTCCGAGCGACTCGGCCACTCCCTTGAGCTTGGCGCGCGGATCGCCGGGCACCGTGAGGTCGACGAGCGCAGGCAGCTCCGGCGTGGGCACCGGCAAGTGCGGCTGGTTGAACTGGCGGAAGAGATGCCCGCGCAGGTAGAGCCGCAGCGCGTCGCCGATCGGCCCCTTCATCTTCGCCTCTTCCATGGTCCACTTGCGGACGATCTCCTCGGGGTAGAGGAGGTCGATCGGGACCTCGACGAAGACCGGCCCGGGCACGCCCGAGAGCGCCACGTCCATGGCGCGCTCGACCGTCGGCACCAGGCTCTTGATCGTGGAGACGCGCGTCGCCCACTTCGTGATCGGCGACAGGATCGAGATCTGGTCGATGTCCTGGAGCGAGCCGCGCCCGCGCAGCACCGTCGCCGTGGCGCCGCCGAGCAGCAGCACCGGCGACTCGGCCATCTGCGCGTTCTTGATCGCGGTGATGGTGTTGGTCACGCCGGGCCCGGCGGTGACCGCGGCCACGCCCACGTTGCCCGTGAGGCGCGCGCACGCGTCCGCGGCGAACACCGCGTTGACCTCCTCGCGCATGTCGACCACGCGGATGCCGCGTTTCTTCGCGCCGACGAGGATCGGCGAGATGTGCCCGCCGCAGAGGGTGAAGATCGCGGGAACGCCGCGCCGTGACAGGAGATCGCCGATGAGGTCGCCGCCGTGCATGACCCAATGTCATAGCGCGACACGCGCGAGGAGAGTATGGGGTGGGAAGCGTGTCCGGTGGCCGCGGCGCGCGGCCGGTCGGCGCCGCCGGCGAACGACCCGCACGATCGCTGCGATCGTGGTCCAGGCGGCTGTATCCCGGGCCGCCGCGTCGCCGCTCACCGTGACCCTGGTCGCGGCGGCCCGCTCGGGGCGAAACGACGGGTCTCGAATGGGACGGCGGGCAAGATCGACCGGGGTGGCTCCGGGCGGGGCTGGGGAGGTTGCGTCGGAGGACCGAATGCCGGCGCTGGCGGAGAGAGACCCCGCCGCTACCCCGGCCCGCCCGCGCCGTGCCACGAGGACCGGATCGCGCCCCGGGCCGAAACCAGCCGAGGGCCTGTAAAGGTCGATCAAATCGTGCTTGATTGGCGGAATCGAGCCCAGCTCGACCGGGTGGGCGGCCCTGAGTGAGCCCCGCCCCTCACGGAGGATGATCCGGGTATGAACGCGGTGAATACGGCCGAGGTGCGTCACGGAGCTCGGGCCAGCGAAGGTCGCGATGGAAAATGAGGATCCGCCCGGCCAGCGCGACGCGCTGTTCGCCGAGAGGCGCGCGCTCGTCAACGACTTCAATTTCGGTCCCGCCACGGCCGTCGTGTTCGACGACATGCTGTCGCGATCGGTGCCGCACTACGGCGAGCTGCAGCGCATGATCGGTGCGTTCGTGACCGACTTCGCCATTCCGGGAAGCTCCATCTACGACCTGGGCTGCTCCACCGGTACGACCTTTCGCAACCTGGATGCCGTCCTTCCTCGCGACCAGGAGTACCGCTTCATCGGCGTCGATTCGTCCGCCGCCATGCTGGAAGAAGCCCGCGCGAAGCTGGCCAAGCACAACTTCCAGCGGCCCTACGAGCTGCGTCTGGGCGACCTGAACGAACCACTCGACATCCACGACGCATCGGTCGTCATCCTGATGCTCACCTTGCAGTTCGTGCGGCCGCTCAAGCGCAACGAGGTGGTCGCGAACATCTACCGGGGAATGCGCGACGGCGGAGTCTTGATCCTGGTGGAGAAGGTGCTGGGCGAGCACTCGCTTCTCAACCGCCTGTTCGTCAAGCACTATTACGAGTTCAAACGCGCCAACGGGTACTCGGACCTGGAGATCGCGCAGAAGCGCGAGGCGCTGGAGAACGTCCTGGTGCCTTATCACTTCCAGGAGAATCTCGACCTGTTGCGCGCAGCAGGGTTCGGGCAGGTGGACATCTTCTTCAAGTGGCACAACTTCTGCGGAATGCTCGCGGTCAAGTGACCGGCGCGCGTTCGGTCGCCTCGACCATGATGATTCGGCTCGGCAACTTTCTCTTCAAGTATCGCGACATCGCCTTCACGCTGGTGTTCGTCACGCTGGCGGTGGCGACGGGCCCCGTGCTGTGGGGCGGAACGATCGCCCGCGACCGGGCCGCCGACGCCCTCGGCCTCGGGATGTCGCTGACCGGCCAAGCGCTGCGCTTCGCGGTGATCGGGTTCGCCTACATCCGGCGCGGCGGAGTGAACAAGAGCATCCAGGCCGACGTGCTGGTGCAGGACGGCCTCTTCGCCCACTGCCGCAACCCGCTCTACGTGGGCAACGTGCTGGTGGTCATCGGTCTCATGGTGATCCACGGGTCGCCTTGGTTCATCGTGCTCGGAGCGAGCTTCTACCTGGTGTCCTACCGTGCCATCGTGGCCGCCGAGGAGCAGTGGCTGCGCGGTCACTTCGGCGCCGAGTACGAGGACTACTGCCGACGCGTGCCGAGGTTCTGGATCGACTTCCGCGGTCTGCGCCGGACCGCACAGGGCCTCGTGTTCAACTGGAGCCTGGTGGCGCGCAAGGAGTACGGCAGCACCTTCTACTGGATCGCTTGCGCGCTCGCGCTGCTCATCTGGGAGCGCGTGCGCTATCAGGGCTACGCGGCCAGCGCGCACACGGTGCACCTCCTGGCGCTGGGCTACGTGCCGCTCGTGATCGGCTACGTGGTGATCCGCGTGCTCAAGAAGCGGCGGCTGCTCGGTCGCGGGCACGCCCCGCAACGCAGGGCGAGCGCAGCGGCGA
>CAYMQR010000564.1:0-3624 GCA_964392195.1 uncultured bacterium
AAGGAGCACACGATCTACGTCGCGCGGCGCCGGCTCGAGATCGCCCAGGCGCAGGCCGCCGAGAAGGCCGCGGAAGAGGAGATCGCGAAGATCGGCGCGCAGCGCGACACGGACGTCGCGAACGCGCGTGCGCGCGGCGCCGATCAGCGCGCGGCGAGCGCCGAGGGCGAGCTCCGGGCGACGCAGCGCTCGCTCGACCAGCAAGCCGGCGAGGTTCGCGCCGGCGCGGCGGCCAACGCCGCGCTCACCGATCGCGCTCGCGACGCCGAGGACAGCGCCGCGACCGCGCGGCTGAACCTCCAGGCGTCCGAGCAGACCGTCACGCAGCAGAGCGTCGACGCGCGGGTGGCGGATCGGCAGCGTGCCGCCCTCGAGCTCGACCTCGCTCGGCTTCGTCACGAGCTAAACGCGCGGGAGACCGAGCGCGGGCTTCTCTTCACGTTCGGCAACGACGTGCTCTTCGACGTCGGCCGCTCCGACATCAAGCTCGGCGCACGCGAACGCCTCGCCCGCCTGTGCGAGTTCCTCAACGCCTACCCGGACCGGTTCGTCCAGGTCGACGGTCATACCGACAGCACCGGCGCCACGGCGTCCAACCTGACGCTCTCCCGGGCCCGCGCCGACGCGGTGCGCGTCGTCATGGTCCACGAAGGGATCGCGCCCGACCACGTCGTCTCGCAGGGCTTCGGCTCGAGCTCACCGGTCGCGTCCAACGACTCCAGCGCGGGCCGCCAGCAGAACCGCCGGGTCGAGATCGTGCTGCTCGA
Organism: uncultured bacterium; assembly: GCA_964392195.1. Classification (GTDB taxonomy): domain Bacteria; phylum JADJOY01; class JADJOY01; order JADJOY01; family JADJOY01; genus JADJOY01. The sequence goes on from CAYMQR010000564.1 coordinate 768, forward strand.
CGCGAGCCGCTAGCGCGTCGCTCGCGAGTGGACATCCGGACGCCGAAGGCCAACACGCCAGCAGGAGAACGAAGCCATGAACCAGGACCAGATCAAGGGCACGTGGGATCAGCTCAAGGGCAAGGCCAAGCGCATCTGGGGCGAGCTCACCGACGACGACTTCCTCAAGGCCGAAGGGTCGGCGGACAAGCTCTACGGAGTCATCGAGAAGCGCTTCGGCGACAAGAAGGAAGCGATCAAGGACAAGATCGACAAGCTGAGCCTGAGCTGACCCGGCGCGCGCCCCGGGGAGTCGCCAGCGGCGGTTCACGGGGCCGGCGCCATCTCACGCTGCACCCCATTCCAACCAGCAAGGAACACACATGAAGACCGCATGGAAACGCAGCATCGTCGCAGCGGGCCTCGCCGGCCTCCTGACGGCGGACCTCGTGTCGGCGAAGACCGCGCCGTCCGACTCCTGGATCACGACCAAGGTGAAGATGCAGCTCCTCACCGCCGACGACGTGAGCGGCACCGACGTCAACGTGGACACCCGAGACGGCCTGGTGACCCTCCAGGGACCCGTCAGCACCCAGGCGGAGAAGGCGAGGACGGTCAAGCTCGCCCGCGGCATCGAAGGTGTGCGCGACGTTCGCGACCTCCTCGAGATCGTGCCGCAGGCGAAAGCCTCGGTGATCGAAGCCAAGGACGACGTGATCCGCGACAAGCTCTCCAAGGACCTGAACGACGCCGCGCGCCTCCAGGACAGCGCCATCGCCATCCAGTCCGTGACCAACGGCACCGTGGTTCTCGGCGGCAAGGCCACCACGCTGGGCGACCACGCGGAGGCGCTCCGGCTCGCGCGCCGCACGCCGGGCGTCCGCAAGGTCGAGAGCCAGATCGTGAGCCCCGACACGCTGGGCGACGAGGACCTCTGGCACCCGGAGGCGAAGGAAGCGGCGAAGGTCGCGGAGAAGGAGGCGAAGGACGCCGAGGTCGCGGCGAAGGGCGCGAGCGGTCAGGTGTCGGATAGCTGGATCACGACCAAGGCCAAGATCGCGCTGTGGACGTCCCCCGACATCACCTCGGACGAGATCAACGTCGACACCCGGGATGGCGTCGTGACGCTCTTCGGCACGGTCACGACGGACACGGTCCGCGAGGTCGCGGTCCAGAAGGTCCGCGCCGTCGACGGCGTGAAGGACGTCAAGAACCAGCTCCAGGTGGTCTCGGTCGCGACCGAGAAGGGCGTCGAGCACGCGGACGAGGCCATCAAGGGCGCCGTGAACTCACGCCTCGCCGACCGCGGTGACCTGAACGCCGCGAAGATCGAGGTGTCGGTGGCGAAGGGCGTGGTCCAGCTCAAGGGCACCGTCGCCAGCCAGGAGCAACGGCTGACGGCGCTGTCGCAAGCGCGGATGGTGGCCGGCGTGCGCTCGGTGATCGACGAGCTGCACATCCAGCGAAGCTGAGCTGACCGATCGGGACGCTCGCGACTCGCGAGTGACCCGGGCCGCGTGGCGGAGCGAGGGCTCGCCACGCGGCGTTTCCCGCTTTGCTGGTTGCTCAGTGATCGCGGTAGGCGTTGAGGCGGTTGTAGAGCGTCTTGAGGCTGACTCCGAGCGTGCGCGCCGCCTTCGGCTTGTTGCCGTTGTAGGCGCTCAGCGTGGCCAGGATCAGGCGATGCTCGATGTCGGCGATGGTGCTGCCGACGAACAGCGTCTCGGTGGATCCGGCGGTGGGCATCAGCGCCACCGGGATCAGCTTGAAGTCGATCTCGTCAGGGCCGACCACCACGGCCCGCTCGATCATGTTCTTGAGCTCGCGGATGTTGCCGGGCCAGTCGTAGCTGGCGAGCTGAGCGAGCGCGGTGCGACTCAGGTGCTTGGCCATGCCGTACTGGGCGCTCAGGTCCTCGACGAAGCGCTCGGCGAGCAGCAACACGTCCGCGCCGCGCTCGCGAAGGGGAGGGAGCTCGATGCCCACCACCATCAGGCGATAGAAGAGGTCCTCGCGTAGACGTCCTTCGCGGACCGCCTGCTGAGGGTCGCGGTTGGTGGCGGCGATGATCCGCACGTCGAACGAGATGGTCTGGTCGCCGCCCACGCGGTTGAGGGTCCGCGACTCGAGCACCCGGAGCAGCTTCACCTGGGTCTCGAGCGGCATCTCGGCGATCTCGTCGAGGAAGAGGGTGCCGCCGTCGGCGCGCTCGAACCCGCCTATCCGCCGCCGGTCGGCGCCGGTGAAGCTCCCCTTCTCGTGGCCGAAGAGCTCCGACTCGATCAGGTTCGGCGCCAGCGCTCCGCAATTGAGCGCGACCAGCGGCCTGTCGGAGCGCCGGCTCAGCGCGTGGAGCGCCTGCGCCACCAGCTCCTTGCCGGTGCCGGTCTCGCCGGTCACGAACACCGTGGCGTCGGTGGGCGCCGCGCGCTCGATGAGCTCGCGCACCACCAGCATCGCGGGTGATCTGCCGAGCAACTGCCCGTGGATGTGGAACGGCACGGCGGCGCTCGGAGGGGCCACGGCGCGACGCCGCGTCTCCGCCGACCGCCGCGCCTGCGACAGGAAGGTCTTCAGCCGATCGGCATCGACCGGCTTGGTGAGGTAGTCGAGGGCGCCGAGCCGGAACGAGAGGACCGCCGACTCCACGGTCGAGTGGGCGGTGACGATCGCCACGTCGGCGGCTGGCGCGCTCTGGAGCGGACGCACCAGGTCCAGGCCGGAACCGTCCGGGAGCTCGAGGGCGATGAGTGCCGCGGCGACCGACTGCCGTTCGAGCACGGTCCGCGCGTCGCTCAGGGAGTGTGCCGCGACGGGCTCGAAGCCATGATCCGAGACGCGACCCGCGATGGCCTCTACGAACGACGGGTTGTCGTCG
>CAYMQR010000565.1:0-3620 GCA_964392195.1 uncultured bacterium
CCGCGCCGGCGCCAGCTCGCCCGCGGCGAGCGCTGCGGCCATGGCGCAGCCGGGCTCGTCGTCGTGGCGGCAGTCGCCGAACTTGCAGCGCGCCGCCACCTCGGCGACCTCCGGGAAGGCGTCGTCGAGCCCCTCGTCGCTGTCGGTGAGCCCCACCTCGCGCAGCCCGGGCGTGTCCAGCACCAGGCAGCCCGAGGGTAGCGCGATCAGCTCGCGCGTCGTGGTGGTGTGGCGTCCCTTGTGGTCGGACTCGCGCACCTCGGTGGTGCGCTGCACCTCGGCGCCGAGCCAGCGGTTCACGAGCGTCGACTTGCCCGCCCCCGAGAGCCCGAGCACCGCCACCGTCATGCCGCTCGCGAGGTACGGATCGAGCGCCTCGAGGCCCGCGCCGGTGAGCGCGCTCACCGCGTGCACCGCCGCGCCGGGAGCCGCGTGCGCCGCGCGCGCGAGGTGCGGTGCCAGGTCGTCGACGAGGTCGGCCTTGGTCAGCACCACGACCATGCGCACGCCGCCCTCGCCGAGGATCGCGGCGAAGCGTTCGATGCGGCGCTCGTTCACGTCCACGCCCAGCGCCGCCACCAGGAACGCCAGGTCCACGTTGGCGGCGAGCGTCTGCGCGGTGGTGGTCTTGCCCGGCGCCTTGCGCGCGATCCAGGTGCGGCGCGGCAGCACGCGGGTCACGAGCCGCTGCGAGGCCGCCTCGTCGCCGTCGCGCAGCGCCACCCAGTCGCCGACCACCGGGCGCGGCGAGGCGCCGTCCTCCACCTCGTGGCGGTACCGGCCGGCGAGGATCGCCTCCACGTCGCCGCTCGCGGTGCCGACGAGCCAGCGGTCGCGGTGCTCGGCGCACACGCGTCCCACCGACGGGAGCGCGAGCCCCTCGCGGTCGATGCGCGCGCGCCGGTCGTCGTCGACGCCGAGCGCCGCGAGCCGCTCCAGGTTCATCGCCCGGAATCTATCCGGTATGGCAGCGGCATGGGGCGATCGAGCTCGTCGAACGGCGCGCCGGCGCGTGTCAGACGCGCGCCGGGCTCACGTTCGGCGCGTGACGGCTGGGACGTCCGAGGTCGAGCGCCGCGTTCAGGAACGCGGCGATGCCCGGCACGTCGTTGGCGATCCAGCGCTCGGGCGCGCGCGGGTTGAAGTGCCAGAACACCCGCGGCTCGCGGTGCCGGGCCAGCTCGCGCCACACCGGGTAGTGCTCGATGCACAGCGCCCACGCGTCGAGCACGTGGTGCTGGTAGTCCTCCTGCTCGCCGATGAAGCGGTCGAACGACGCCCACTCGAGGCGCTTGTAGCGCGAGACGCGCTGGCTCGCGGCGAACACCCGGCACAGATGGCGGTAGGCGCGCTGGTGCGCGCTCGCGCACGTGAGCGGCGGGAGGAGCGTGCCCCACGTGGAGTGGAGGTTGGCGCTCGCCGCGAAGCGCTGCTCGGCGTGGAGCGCGGCGAGTGCCGCGGTCTCGGGCTCGCTGAGGGGGTGGGTGCCCCGGTAGAACGCGTTGCCCGGCACCGCGGAGCCGGTGCGCCAGCCGCCGAGGGCGAACGTGACGGGGCGCTGCGGCGCGGGCAGCGGGTAGTTCCGGTTCAGGTCGACGCCTCGCGCGTTGGTGCGCATGTCGTCGAGCGAGCCTTCACCCTCGATCTCCCAGGTGCGCGCGTAGCCGTCGGGATTGAGCGACGGCACCACCCACACCTCCGCGCGCTCGCGCAGCCGCGCGAGCGCGCCCGCGGGAGCGGCGAGGCGCTCCAGGAGCGCGAGTGCCGAGACGCAGCCGATGTACTCGAGACCGTGGATCCCGGCGCACACCAGGACACGGTCGGACGCGCCCCCGGCGCCGCGCCTCGAGGCGCCGGAAGCGGGGACCCGCGCTGCCCGGATCGGGCGGCCACGGTGGGTGGTGCCGATCGTGAGGCACTCGCCGCCGGCCGCCGCGGCGAGCGCCGCGAGCTGCGTGTCGCGCGCCTCCGGCGACGGGTAAGGCGCGAGACCCGCGCGTGAGCTCACTTCGGCGGAGCGAGCGCCGCGTCGATCACGCCCTTGAAGGCCTCGAACGGCTGCGCGCCCTCGAGGCTCTGGCCGTTGATGAAGTAGGCAGGCGTGCCGTTGACGCCCACGGAGGCGCCTTCCTCGGCCTGCGCCTTCACGGCCGCGAGCGTCTTCTGGCCGTCGAAGCAGTCCTGCCACGCCTTCATGTCGATCTTGCTCTTGGCGAGGATGTCCTTCGCCACCGCCTTCACGTTCGACGGGTCCTTCACGTCGTTCTGGCGCTCGAAGAAGCCGTGGTACGCGGCCCAGTAGGCGTCGGCGCTCTGCTCGCGGGCGCATTCGACCGCCACCGCGGCGGGCTCGGCCCACGGATGGAACGGTAGCGGGTAGTGCTTGTAGTAGAACTTCACCTGGCCGGCGTATTCCTTGAGCACCTGCTGCTCGATGACGTCGTAGCCGCGCTTGCAGTACGGGCACTGGAAGTCCGAGTACTCGACGATCGTGACCTTGGCATCGGCGGGACCGCGGAACGGCTGACCCTCGAGCTTGATCTTCGCGAGGATCTCCTTCTTCGGGTCGACGGTGATGTCCTGCGGGGTGCCGAACATCACCCACCGGCCGTCGGCCGTGGCGACGAACGGGACGGTGCGCTTCTGCGGCCCGTCGCCGACCTCGATCGTCCCCTCCTTGAGCCCGGAGAAGGCGGAAGAGTCTTTGACGTTGCCGACCTGCATGGGCACGTTCGGCGGCAGGTTCACCTTGCCGCGGAAGAACTGGGCGAGCTTGTCCTGATTGGGCAGGGTGGCGGCGGCGGTGGGCGCCGGTGCCGGCGCCTCCGGGGCGGGCGCCTGCTTGGGCGCGCAGCCGGCGAGGACGGCGAGCCCGAGGCCGAGCGTCGCGACGAGCGAGGGGATGCGCGAGGTCATGCGTTCTCCGTTCGGGGTGGTCGAGGGTTCGCCTACCATCCCGCGCGGCCCGGGAATGGGCAAGCACGACCTGGCTCCGCTGGCGGGGATCGACGTGGGCGCGATCGCGCGCGGGTTCCCGGCGTTTGTGTCGCCGGGAACGCGGGGCGTAGGGTCGGTCGAACGTCTGCGAAGCGCAGCCGGGGGCCCGATGCACCACGGCGGTACACACGGCTCGGTCGCCCGCACGTCGCTGCTGACCTTGGCGCTGCTCTCGCCGCGACCGGGAGGTGGCGTGTCGGCCGGCGATTCGCTGCGCATCGACCGATGTCTGCCGGAGGCCGCGGCCGAGCTGGACGAGCGCGCTCTCGCGAGCCCGGTCACCCGGTCCCGAGGCGCGAGCCTGCCGGCCGTGTGGAGCCAGCTCGCCGGCAGCGGTCTCGCCGGCTCCAACCTCTCGGGGCAGAGCGTCGACATCGACGGGGACGTGGCGGTGGTCGGCGCCATCGAGCCGGACGTCGGACCAGCGTCGCCGCTGCGCACCGGGGTGGCCCACGTGTTCGAGCGGATCGGGAACGCGTGGCGCCAGACGGCGGTGCTACGCGGCGACGACTCGGTGCTCGACGGCTGGTTCGGTGTCGCCGTGGCCGTCGACGGCGACCGCATCGTGGTGGGAGAGAGCGGCGCGGTTCGCTTCACCGAGCCTGGCAGCTTCGCGGGCGCGG
>CAYMQR010000566.1:0-3601 GCA_964392195.1 uncultured bacterium
CCGCCTCACCTCGCCTATCGCGACGTGGGCGTCCCCAACCTCATCCCGCCCAACGCGATGTTGCGGTTCGACGTGGAGCTGCTGGCGGTGGAGCGTGGCGCCGGCACGGGCGGCTCGGCCATGGGCTCGGACGAGGCCTCGTGATGGCGACGTGAGCCGCCACCTCGCGGCGGATCGGGTGGCCGCGCTAGTGTCTTCGCACCAGCGTGACCGGCGGCCGCTGCGGCGCGATCCGACCGGGAGGGAAGCCAAGCGTGATCGAGGTGGGGCGGATCGGCGAGATCGTGCGGTACCCGGTGAAGTCGATGGCGGGCGTCGCGGCTGAGTCGGCGGTGCTCGGGTGGCACGGCTTGGATGGCGATCGGCGCTTCGCGTTCCGGCGCGTCGGTAACGAGAGCGACTTCCCGTGGCTCACGGCGGGCAAGGTGCCGGAGCTGGTGCGCTACCAACCCACCGGGCTCGACGAGAGCGGTAGCGAACCGGCTCCGACGCACGTGCGCACGCCCGGCGGTGAGACGCTCGAGCTGCGCAGCGCGGCCCTGGCGGCCGAAGTATCGGCACGCTTCCGCGGCCCGCTCGAGCTCATGCAGCTCCGGCACGGGATCTTCGACGAGGCGGCGGTATCGGTGATCCACCAGGCCACGATCGCCGGGATCACTCGTGAGGCAGGCTGCGCGCTCGATCGGCGACGCTTCCGCGCCAACATCGTCGTCGAGTCGTCCGGCGGCGAGGCGTTCCTCGAGGATGCGTGGGTGGGACGCACGCTGGTGTTCGGCGACGCCGAGCGCGGTCCGGCCGTGAGCGTGACCCTGCGAGACCTGCGCTGCGCGATGCTCGACCTCGACCCGGAGACGGCGAAGCAAGACGCGCGCGTCATGAGCGCCGCCGTCCGCCTCAACGACAACCACGCCGGCGTCTACGCCAGCGTGCTCCGCACCGGTCGCATCCACGTCGGCGACGCGGTGCGGCTGGTCGAGTGAGGCTGGGCCGGGGGGACCGGGCTCCGGGCGACGGCGAAGCGGCAAGACTTCCCGCGGGAAATTTTGGTGCTACCTGGCAGAACGAGGGTGGGCTCAACTCAAACGCCCCCAGTGGGCGCCGCGTCGCCGATCGCCCCACGCATCCACGTGCTGCTCGCGCGGGACTCCCGCATGGGGGTCGTGTTCCGGCGCGGGCCGTCGAAGGCAGTCGCGGTCATCGGGTGGGACCGGGCCACCGACACCTTCGAGGTCGGTCAGTGGCTCCGAGGGCGGATCTACGAGCGCCGCTGCGATCTCTCGCCGGACGGGCGACATCTCCTCTACTTCGCGATGAACGGGCAGTGGCGGTCGAAGGTGCGCGGTTCGTGGACGGCGGTGTCGCGGGCTCCGTACCTGAAGGCGCTTGTACTCTGGGCGAAGGGCGATTGCTGGAGCGGCGGCGGTCTCTTCGTCACGAACGAAGCGTTCTGGCGCAACGACGGCGGCCTGACCCACCGCACGCTGAGCGAGGCGCCCGGGCTTACCCACCGCCGAGAGCGCCCGTGGCCGGGTGACGCCTACGGCTGGGAATGCCCGCGCGTCTACTACGTGCGGCTGCAGCGCGACGGCTGGACACTGATCGACCGCACGCCCGACGGCGCCGGTGGATCCGTGGCGCACTTCACGAAACGCGTGAACGCCGACTGGTGCCTCCACAAGTTCGCGCACGAGGCGATCGTCACGCGCCCGGGGCGCGGGTGCTACTTCGACGAGCACCTGCTGGTGAACGAGCGCATGTACCAGGTCGCGCCACACCCCGAGTGGGAGTGGGCAGAGGTCGATGGTGCGCGCCTGGTGTGGGCCGCCGACGGCAAGATCTTCGCCGGCTCGATCGGCAGCGATGACGTGATGAGCGTGACTCAGCTCTTCGACGGCGGGGGGGATGACCTTTGAGCGGCTGCATGCGCCGTACTGACGGGAGGGCCACGGATGGCGCGCGTCGCGTACTCGAGGTGGCGGTGCTCGCGGCGGTGCTTCTAGCGGGCGGCGTGGCGCACGCGGAAGCACCGGCGGCGGACGCCGGAACGGCGAGCGGGGGTCCGGAAGCAACCGTGCACGCGTTCCACGCGGCGCTCGCGAGCGGCGGCGCGGCGGGCGCGATGCGGCTCCTCGCGCCGGACGCGGTGATCCTCGAGGCGGGGGACCGCGAGTCGCGCGCGCACTACGAGGAGCACCATTTGCCCGCCGACCTCGCGTTCGCGAAGGCGGTGCCGTCGGTGCGTCGCGACGAGCAGGTCACGGCGAGCGGCGACGTCGCGTGGGTGAGCGCCACCAGCGAGTCGCGCGGGCGATTCAGCGATCGCGCCGTTCACCGGGTGGCCGCCGAGCTGATCGTGCTCACGAAGAGCGACGGCGGCTGGGCGATCCGCGCGATTCATTGGTCCTCGCACCAGGCGAAGTGATGGGCGTAGTGCCGGGCGAACGGCATGGGCGGGTGTCACGAATGGCCAGGCGGGGGACCAGCCCCGCGCTCCGGAGCGGCTTTTCAGCAGGAAATTCTGGGCTGCCTCGCAAAACGGTGGTGGGCCTAAATCAAACAAGAGCCGCGGCGGTGGCGATCGAGTTGACGTACAGAGAAGGGACGACTCGTCGACGCGGTGACGAGGCGTATCGCCGGTCGCGCGGAGCGCGACCCTCCGAGCGGGGATGGATCGCGGATCCGCGGGTCAGCGGCGGCGTTTGGGGGGCTTCGTCTGGTTGAGGGCGACGGCTTGGAGGAAGAGGGCGCGGAAGGCTTTCGGGTCCAGCGCGTCGCCTTCGTGGAGGTCGATGGCGCGGCGGACGTTTCCGTCGAGGCTCGCGTTGAAGAGCTTCTCGGGGTCACTCAGCGAGGCACCCTTGGCGAACGTGAGCTTCACGACCTGCTTGTACGACTCGCCGGTGCACACGATGCCGTCGTGCGACCACACCGGCGTCCCCTTCCACTTCCACTCCTCGACCACGTCGGGGTCGATCTCGTGGATGAGCGCGCGGATCTGCGCGAGCCGCTCGCCGCGCCAGTCACCGAGCTCGCGGATGCGCTCGCTGATGAGCTCGGACGCGGCGGATCGCTCCACCTCGGGGCTCGCGGTCATGGTCAGGTCCTCGTCGAGTCGAGCGTGGATCGGGCGGCGAGCTCGGCGGCGAAGGTCTGGAACGCGGCCAACGTGAGATCGCCGATGCCTGTGAAGTCCATCAGGCTACCCAGCCCGTTCGTGAACACGAGCGCGGTGTAGTAGCGGCTCGCGTCCGGCCCTTCGGGGGTGACGATCTGCCAGCGCTCGCTGTGCTGGTCGAGCGGGAAGTCACGGCCCCACGACACGCCGCGCACCTCGTCGTCGATCACCTTCACCTCCTCGGCGGAGTCGGTCATCGGTAGCGGCGCGGGCAGGAGCTGGATCGAGAGCGCGATCGGAGCACCGGCGACCAGCTCGGCGACGTGGGCCGTCAGCACCTTGGACCAGTCCTGGTAGGCGTTGACGTCGCGGACCAGCGACCACACGGCGTCGGCGGGGGCCGCGATCGCGATGTCGGCGCGCAGCGCGAGGCGGCCGTCGTCGGCGAGCACCCAGTCGAGGCCGTAGCGCTCGAACGCCGTCTCG
>CAYMQR010000567.1:0-3592 GCA_964392195.1 uncultured bacterium
ACTTGCCCTGCTTCTTGAACTCGGCCGCGGCCTCCTTCGCCTCCTGCTGTGCGCGCGCGAGCTCGTCCTGCTTGCGGCCCATCTGATCCCAGCGACCGTCCTCTCCGCCCATGCCGTCGGCGCGGCGCTTGGAGAGGTCGGCGGCCTCCTGTGCCTCCTTCGCGCGGCGGATGTCCTCGGGCTTGCCGCTCTCGGTCGCCTTCTTGGCGGCCTCGAACGCGTCCTTCTTCTTCTTCTGGTAGTCCTCCTCTGCGGCCTTGCGTTCGTCGCGGTTGCGCTTCTCGTTGGGCCCCGGCTGCTTCCCGTTCTTCGATCCGTCCGGCGGCTCGTTTTCGGTCTTCGGCTTCTGTTCGCCGGGGCCTTTCGGTTCGCCGGGTGGCTTGTCGCCCGGCTTGTCGCCTGGTTTGCCCCCGGGCTTGTCGCCAGGCTTCCCACCCGGCTTCTCGCCGTCGGGGCGCGGCTCGTTCGAGCCCTCGCCAGCTCCCTTCTCACCCTCCATTCCCTTCTCGATAGGCCCGGCGCCACCGCCGCCCCACGAGAGGGGCTTCAGGGTCAGCATCATGATCATGAGGTCGAAACCCGAGAGCATGCCGTTCGCGACGCACTTGTAGCCGTCGGCTTTCTCCCACGACTCCTTGCCGACCTTGTAGCCCTCCTTCGCGCCTTCGGTGATCGACTTGGTCTTCAACGTGCGGGTGAGCGCCGCGGCGCCGGCATTGGCGAGCATGCACTGCGCGGTGGCGATGATGGTCTGGATCACGATCACGAGCGCGTACTCGACCAGCGCCTGTCCGTGGCCGGTGGGTCCGATGCCGAGCGTGGCACCCGTGGCGGGATCCACCCGCCACCAGCCGGCGCTCGCCGCGGCTTCCCCGCCGCCGCCCGGGGCCACCACCGCGAAGCCCGCCTTCAGGTCGAGCGCGATGCGCTGCGCCACGTCCACGGGGAGGCCGAGCTTCGCCGCCTTCGCCTCGTCGCCCGGCGCGAGTACGGTCCAGCTGCGGCCGGCCTTGCCGTCGGCGGCGAAGGCCTCGTCGGTGTCGGCGCCGGGCTCGCCGAGGCGGCGCATCGCGGCGATCTCGGCGTTGGTGTCGGCGATGCCCTGCGCCATGCGCGCGCGGCTCGCCGCCGTGCCGGCCCGCGGGTCCACGCCCACGCCGTTCTCGACGATGTCGAGCGCCGCGCTGGTGAAGAAGTCGCCGCCCTTCCCACGCGACATGGTGGTGTGCTGCATCACCACCGCCGGGCGATCCACGTATACCGCCGCGGCGTACGGGTTGCCCTCGAAGCGCACCAGCGCCTGCGCGAGCAGCGCGGCCGGCAGCGGCGTGAGCTTGCTGAAGGTCTCGAGGTAGTTGGGCGGCAGCTTCGAGAACGGGTCGGTCGCCATCTCGTCGAGGAGCTCGCGATTGGCGCCCGCGTTCTCGGCCGCGAGGTGCATCGCGTAGTCGGGCGACAGGCGGCACGGCAACACCTGGATCTCCGCCTCGCCGAGGAGCGCCATGGAGCGCGCGATGGTGCGCTCCTCGGTCATGACGAGCGGCGTCGCCGCGGCGCTCGCGCGCGCGGCGGGACCGAGCAGATCGAAGATCTCGCGGCGCACCGTGCGCGGCGCAGCACCGGGCGCCGCGAACTCGATCTCCAGCCACTCGGCGGTGAGCTCGCCCTCGGCGCGCGCCTCCTTGTCGGGTGCCTTCTCCTTCACCGTGGGCGCGGCGCCATCCTCGTCGCCGATGGTGGCGAGGATGTCGGTCGCCTTGGCGAGCTGGCCGGTGGCCGGGACCATCATGGTCTGGAACGGGTTGGCGGGCGCGGGCGTCTCGTCGATCTCGCCGGTGTCGCGCACCGCGGCACGCTGGTAGCCCTGCGAGCCGACGCGCACGATCGGCATCCACTCGTCCTGGGTGAGGAACGCGGCGCGCAGCTTGATCTGCACGTCGTCGGGGCTCACCTGCGGCCAGTCGCGCGGCCAGGCCATCGGGAAGTGTTGGACCAGGATGCGCTCGCCGATCGCGTCGCGAGCGCGCAGCGCGTGCTCGACGGGCACGCTCTCCTTCCGTGCGCCGCCCTTGGTCTGCTCGGTGACCACGCGCACCGTGACCGTGTGGTCGAGATCGGTGGGGAGCGAATCGGGCTCGGCGGTGCGTGAGGACGGCGCGAGCGTCGCGCCCACGCCGCCGTCCGCGAGTGGATCGACCGCGACCCACCGGCTGCCGTCGCGGTACTCGGCCCACCAGTGATCGGCGAGGGCCGCGAGGCCGTCACTCGAAGGCGTGCCCGTGGGCGGCTGCTCCGCGGGCAGCCTCACCGCGCTCGCGAGCCGCGCGAGCTGATCGTCGACCCGGGTGCGCAGGTCGCGCGCCATCGCCTCGGCATCCGTGCGCGCGGTACCGACGATCGACTCGACACTCGCGCGATCGATGCCGTAGAGATCGGCGCTGGCCACCACGTCGGCCGGCGGCGCCGCCGACGACGCGGCTCGCGACGGCGCGGGTGGTGGTGGCGCCGGCTGGAACTTCGCGGGCCGCACCACGCGCCGCCACGCGTCCGTGGCGGCCGCGCTCGACAGCTCCGCGTGCGCGAGGCGCGGCGTCTTGCCGGCCGCGCGCAGCAGCTCCGCCATCAGCAGCGCCTGGTCGAGGCCGTTACCGACCCGATCCATGAGCACGCCGGTCGCGCCGCGCAGCGCGCCGCGGTACGGCACCCACCGCACCGCGCCGCGCACCCAGCCGAGCAGCGCCGCCGGCTCGATGCCGACCGTGTCCACCACGTACGCGGGGTCCCAGCGATCACGGGGCGCCTCGCGGTCGCCGTCCTCGAGGGCCTGGAGGCTGGCGCGGAGCTGGCTCGCGAAGCGCGTCGCGAGCTCCTCCTTCGCCGCCGAGGTCTGCGGCGCCGCGGCGAGGGCGTGGAAGCCCGGCCCCTCGAGGGCGAGCGACCACGCCAGCACGAAGCACACCATCCGCGCCCACTGACGCCGTCCGACGTATCGCATGGAACGTTGCTCCTATCGCTTGGCCGCGCCGCTCTCGAGCTCGGTCGCCTGGCCGGGCTCGATCACCACGCCCTCCTGCACCCGCGGTGACGTCGCGCCGATCTCGACCCGGTAGACGCCGGCCGCGAGCGCGACCGCCGGCCCGCCCACGGTGCCGCTCGCCGCCACCTTGCCGCTCGCGTCCAGCACCCGGAACGGCTCGCTCACCGCGGCGGCGAGCGCCGCGTTCAGGTCCTTGCTCGACTGCGCGTCGAAGTACTCGCCCTTCCCGGCGCGCGCCCACTCGCGGAAGGTGTCCTTGAGCTTGGCCTCGCCGACCGCGAAGCCGACGATGTTCACGCGCACGTCGAAGCCGCGCTCGACCAGCTTCTGGATCTCGGCGCGCGGGTCACCGCCGCAGGTCTCCTCGCCGTCGGTCACGAGCACCACGGTGCGCTGGCCGCTGGCGCCGGCGAGGTCCTCGGCGACCCGCGCGATCGACGCGGCGATCGAGGTCTTGGCGAGGTTCTGCGGGCGCACCGCCGCGATCGTGCGGGCGAGCGCCTTGGGATCGAGGGGCGCGAGCGGCGCGCGCAGGTAGGTCTCGCACGACCCCGG
>CAYMQR010000568.1:0-3586 GCA_964392195.1 uncultured bacterium
CCGCTGGTGATGACCGCGAGCCACACCCGGCGCAGGTCGGCGCGCGACGACTCGCTCGCCGGCGCGGCCGGCTCGGCGCTCGCGGGCGCCGCCGCCGGCTCCGCCACTCCGGCGCGCGCCAGCAGCGCCACCACCACGCCCACCACGACGTTGCCGGCCGCGGCGAGCGCCGCGGTCGTGTGCAGCCCGAGGTGGCCGAGCGCCCAGAACCCGGCGCCGCAGCAGCCGAGCGCCGCGCCCAGCGTGTTGAGCGCGTAGAGCCGGCCGATCTCGCCGCCCACGTGGCCGCCGCCCGCGCCGCCGTCGTCGCGGGCGATCCGCGCCCGCGTCACCACCGGCAGCGTCGCGCCCATGAGCGCCGTGGGCACCGTCACGGTCGCGAACGCGAACACGAAGCGCACCACCGCGAACGTCGCCCCGTCGGCGCCCATGCCGCGCGCCAGCCCGCGATACACGGGCCCCAGCGAGTCGAAGAGGTAGGTGGCCGCGAGCGCCGCGACGCCGATCGCGACCTCGATCGCGCCGTAGAGCCGGAGCGGGTGGCGGCTGCGATCGGCCACCGCGCCGATCCAGCGGCTGCCGAGCGAGAGCCCGAGCATGAAGGCGGCGAGCACCGTCGCCACCGCCTCGGTGGTGTTGCCGAGCAGCAGCGAGAGCTGCCGCACCCAGATCACCTGGTAGACGAGCCCGCACGCCCCCGACACGAAGAACGCCGGGTAGAGCAACCCCCGGTTACGCGTCATGGGGTGGGCGCGGTCGGTCAGAACGGGGGCTCACCGCACGGCCCTCGGAGGGCCCGACTCCGTCGGGCCGCCAGTTCGACGGGTCGCGGACCGCCAGGAGGCGGTCCCTCCGAGGAAGAGGGTTCCCCCCTCATTCCTGGTACATCGACTCGATCGTGTCGGCCCAGTTCTTGTTCACGATCTTGCGCTTCACCTTGAGGGTGGGCGTGAGCTCGCCGTCCTCGATCGAGAAGTTGCGGTTCAGCACCCGGAACTTCTTGATCCCCTCGACGCGCGCGAACTGGTCGTTGACCGAGTCGACGATCTTCTGGATCTCCGCCTCGAGCTTGGGGTGGGTGAAGAGCTCGTTCATCGAGATGTTGTGCGCCGCCGCGAACTTCGCCGCCACGTCCGGGTCGAGGGTGAGCAGCGCCGTGAGGTACTTGCGCCGATCGCCGATCACCACCGCCTCGTTGATGAGCTCGGCGTTCTTGAGCGCACCCTCGATGTTCTTGGGCGCGATGTTCTTGCCGCCCGCGGTGATGATGATCTCCTTCTTGCGGCCGGTGATCTTGAGGAAGCCGTCGGCGTCGAACTCGCCGAGGTCGCCCGACGCGAGCCAGCCGCCCTCGAGGAGCGTCTCCTTGGTGGCCTCGGGCTCCTTGTAGTAGCCGAGGAACACGTTCGGCCCGCGCACCAGGATCTCGCCGTCCTCGGCGAGCTTCACCTCGACCCCCGGCAGCGGCGGCCCCACGGTGCCGATCTTGGTGCGGCCCGGGACGTTGAAGCTGGTCGGGCCGGTGTCCTCGCTCTGGCCGTAGACCTCGAGGATCACGATGTCGAGGCCGACGAAGAAGTCCAGCACCTCGGGCGCGATCGGCGCGGCGCCGCTCACGCACATCCGCGCCCGCCCCAGCCCGATCGCCGGCTTGAGCTTCGAGTAGATGAGCTTGTTCGCCAGCTTGTACTGGAGCGCCAGGGCACCGCCCGGCTGCTTGCCGCGGTTCTTGAGGCCGTTGGCCTGCTTGGCGACGCCCATCGCCCAGCCCACGAGCTGCTTCTTGGCGCCCTTGGCGTCCTTGAGCTTGGCGGTGACGCCGGCGTGGAACTTCTCCCAGATGCGCGGCACGCCGAAGAACACCGTGGGCTGCACTTCCTTGAGGTTGTCGGGGACCTTGTCGATCGACTCGGCGAAGTAGATCGGGTAGCCGTGGGTGAGCGGCCCGTGGATCGAGAACATCTGCTCGGCGATGTGCGAGAGCGGCAGGTAGGAGAGCGCCGAGTCGTTCGGGTTCACGCCGATCAGGTCGCGGGTGATGTTCGCCGTCCACGCCAGGTTCTTGTGCGACAGCATCACGCCCTTGGGAGGCCCCGTGGTCCCCGAGGTGTAGATGAGCGTGGCGAGCTGATCGTCCTTGAGCCCGTCGATGCGGTTGTCGAAGACGCCGTCGTCGGTGCCCTGCGCCTTGGCCAGGAACGCCTCCCAGCTCAGCACCTTGGGGTGATCGATGGGCGGCGTGCCCTGCATCGTCACCACCCACTTGAGGTCGGGCAGCGTCGGCCACTCCGCCTCCACCTTCTTCCACTGCTCGAGGTTCTCGACCACCACCACCGGGCTCGCCGAGTGGCGGATGATGTAGGCCACCTCGGGCGGCGAGCAGGTGGTGTAGATGCCGGCCGGCGCCGCGCCCACGCACATCGCCGCGACGTCGCTGATGATCCACTCGGGGCGGTTGAAGCCGAGGATCGAGACGCACCCGCCCGGCTTCACGCCGAGGCTGATGAGCGCGCGCCCCGCCTGCCGCACCTGGCCGGCGTAGGTGCGCCAGTTGGTGGGCGTCCAGGTGCCGTTCGAGCGCACGAAGTACGCGGGCTGGTCGGGGCGCACCCGCGCCTGGTGGAGGAGGCGGGAAGGGATCGTGTCTGCGGCCATGGTCGTTCTCCTGGTCCTTCGCTTCGATGGTCGCGCCGCGCGTCCTCGCCGGGCGCGCGGCTCGTGCGGCGAGCTGCGCCGCTAACTGGCGATCAATTGTGGATCCGGACGGGCTGGCGCTTGGCGCCGAAGCTCCCCGGCCGGCTCTCGAACACCCCCGCGAGGGCGTGCCCGCACTGCCGGCAGCGGTTTCCGTCCAGGTTCCAGGCGCCCAGGTTGTACCAGTCTCGCTCGATCAGGAGCGAGTGGCAGCGCGCGCAATACGTGCTCTGGCCCTCCACGTCGTGGACGTTGCCGGTGTAGACGTGGTGGAGGCCGGCGGCGAGTGCGAGCGTGCGGGCGCGGGTCAACGTGCTCGCCGGGGTGCGGCCGAGCTCGGTCATCTTGAAGTCCGGGTGGAAGGCCGTGAAGTGGAGCGGCACGTCGGGGCCGAGGTTGGTGAGCACCCAGTCGGCGAGGCGTTTCAGCTCCTCGCTCGAGTCGTTGTGGCCCGGGATCAGCAGCGTGGTGATCTCGAACCACACGTCGCTCTCGCGCTTCAGCCAGGTGAGGGTGTCGAGGACCGGCTGCAGGTGGCCGAGGCAGAGCTTGCGGTAGAAGTCCTCGGTGAAGGCCTTGAGGTCGACGTTCGCCGCGTCCATGTGCTGGAAGAAGGCGGGACGCGCCTCGGCGGTGATGTAGCCCGCCGTGACCGCCACGGTGCGCACGCCGACGTCGTGGCAGGCGATCGCGGTGTCGATCGCGTATTCGGCCCACAGCACCGGGTCGTTGTAGGTGAAGGCCACGCTCGCGCAGTGGGAGCGCACCGCGGCGCGGGCGATCGCCTCGGGCGTGGCGCGGTCCGAGAGCGCCTCGACCTCGCGCGCCTTCGAGATCGACCAGTTCTGGCAGAACTTGCAGGCCAGGTTGCAGCCCGCGGTGCCGAAGCTAA
>CAYMQR010000569.1:0-3579 GCA_964392195.1 uncultured bacterium
ACAAGCGCCAGGTGATGGGCCGCGAGGTGGTGGTGGCGATCACCGCCGGCAAGCTCGACCTCGGCCCCTGGGAGCAGATCTTCTACGGTGAGTTCGACGGCCGCCGCCCCAAGCGGGTGCTGGTCAAGATCATCGGCGAGTAGCGCGAGGCGGATGCGATGACGTTCCAGGGTGTCGACTTCTACGACGTGGACTCGCTCCTCACCGACGACGAGCGCGCGGTCCGCGACACCATCCGGCGCTTCGTCGACGACGAGGTCATGCCGGTCATCGCCGAGCACTACCTCGAGGGACGGTTCCCCCGTCACCTCGTCCCGCGCATGGGCGAGCTCGGCGTCTTCGGCGCCAACCTGCCCACCGAGTACGGCTGCGCGGGGCTCGGCAACGTCGCCTACGGCCTCATCATGCAGGAGCTCGAGCGCGGCGACAGCGCGGTGCGCTCGTTCGCGTCGGTGCAGGGCGCCCTGGTGATGTACCCGCTCTACGCGTTCGGCAGCGAGGCGCAGAAGCAGCACTGGCTGCCGAAGCTCGCGCGCGGCGAGGCGGTCGGCTGCTTCGGGCTCACCGAGCCCGACTTCGGCTCCAACCCGGCCGGCATGATCACCCGCGCCGAGCGCACCGCGCGCGGCTGGAAGCTCAACGGCACCAAGATGTGGATCACCAACGGCTCGACCGCGCAGGTCGCGATCGTGTGGGCCAAGACCGGCGCCCTCGACGACGCCCGCTCGATCCGCGGCTTCGTGGTGCCCACCGACACGCCGGGCTTCAGCGCCCGCGACCAGAAGGGCAAGCTCTCGCTGCGCGCCAGCGACACCAGCGAGATCCACCTCGAGGACGTCGAGCTGCCCGAGGACGCGGTGCTGCCGGGAAGCGGCGGGCTCAAGAGCCCGCTCATGTGCCTGACCCAGGCGCGCTACGGCATCTCGTGGGGTGCCCTCGGCTCCGCGATGGCGTGCTTCGACGAGGCCCGCTCCTACGCCACCACGCGGGTCGCCTTCGACCGCGCGATCGGCGGCTTCCAGCTCCAGCAGGCGCGCCTCGCCGAGATGCTCACCGAGATCACCAAGGCGCAGTTGCTCGTGGTGCAGCTCGGCCGCCTCAAGGACGCCGGCAAGATGACGCCGCAGCAGGTCAGCCTCGCCAAGCGCAACAACGTCGACATGGCCACCGAGGTGGCGCGCGAGACGCGCCGGCTGCTCGGCGCCAACGGCATCCTCGTCGAGTACCAGGCGATGCGCCACCTCGCCAACCTCGAGAGCGTCTACACCTACGAAGGGACGCACGACGTGCACACGCTGATCCTCGGGCAGGCCGTGACCGGCCTGGACGCGTTCGGCGCGACGCCGTCCGCCGGGCGCAAATGATCGATCCGAGCAAGTTCAAGCCGCTGCGCTCCACGGCGCTGTTGTCGCGGGAGGGCGCGTCCAAGCCCGCCGAGGTGGTGGGGCTCGGCCGCGGCGAGGTGCTCGTCGAGGGTGTCGACGGGCTGCTCGAGGGCACGCTCCTCAAGCTCCAGTTCAAGCTGCCGCACGTGCGCGAGGAGATGATCGTGGACGTGCGCGTGGTGGGTGAGACCGGCGAGGGCACGCCGGCCTCGCCGCTGCGCACCCGCATGCGCCTCGCCCGCGCCGGCGAGGACGTGATGCGCGAGATCGACCGCTTCCTGGCGCGTGCCGCCGAGGCGCCGGTCACGCCGCGCCCGCCCACCGTGGTCCCGGCGCGCGCCTCGGCCGGCGCCGCGAGCGCCGCGGCCGGCGCGATCGGCGTCGGCTCGGTGATCGGCGGCCGCTACCAGGTGAACGCCGCGCTCACGCCGGACTCGGCGTTCCTCGACTTCGAGGGCGTCGACCGCAACACCGGCAACCCGGTGCTGCTGCGCGCGCTGCGCGAGGACCACCGCCAGGACCCCACGTGGGTCGCCCAGTTCCGCGACCTCCACCTCGCCGCGCGCGCGGTCCATCACCCGCACCTGCTGCGGGTCTTCGACTACGTGTCGGAGCCGGAGCGCGAGGTGGTGGTGACCGAGCACGCGCGCGGGCCGCGCCTCACCCAGCTCCTCAAGACCCGCGGCGCCTTCGCGCTCGACGCGATCGGCCGGCTCTCGCGCCAGCTGCTCGCCGGGATCGGCGCCGTTCATGCCAAGGGCCTGCCCTACGGGTGCATCCACCCGGGGCGGGTGCGGATCTCTTCCGGCTTCAACGCACGGGTCTCGGACGTGGCGGTGGCGCAGATGCTGCCGCTCGCCCACATCGCGCCCGACGACGACGCGATCGCGTACGTGGCGCCCGAGGCGCGCCTGGGCGCGGTGCCCAGCCAGCGCTCCGAGGTCTACTCGTTCGGCATGTTGCTCTACGCGCTGGCGCTCGGCCGGACGCCGTTCGGCGCCGAGGAGCGCGCTGGGCTCGACATCCAGCCCGACCTCGAGCCCACGCCGCCCGGCGAGGCGCGGCCCGCGGTTCCACCGGCGCTGGTGCCGATCATCGAGCGCGCGATCGCGGTCGAGCCGTCGGCGCGCTTCGCCAGCCTCGACGACCTCGCCGCCGAGCTGCTGCCGCTGTTCGCGGAAGCGCCCGTCGAGCGCGCCGCCACCAGCCGCATCCTGGTGGTCGAGGACGACCCCAGCCTGCGCTACCTGATCGTGAGCCTGCTGCGCTCCGCCGGGCACGAGGTGCTGGTCGCCGAGAACGGCATCGACGCCCTCGAGATCGCGTTCCGCGAGCCGCTCGACCTGATCTGCCTCGACATCCGCATGCCGCGCATGGACGGGTTCGAGGTGTGCATGGTGCTGCGCTCGGACGAGCGCAGCAAGAAGATGAAGATTCTGGTGGTGAGCGCCGTCACATCCCAGGACACCGTGACGCTCATGGAGAGCCTGGGCGCCACCGAGTTCCTACCCAAGCCGTTCGAGGAGCCCGAGCTCCTCGCGCGCGTCGCCAAGCTCCTCGGCCGCTGATCGCGGCCAGCTGCGGCTTTCCCCACACGATCCCAGGGGGCACCCACCGTGATCCCGTATTTCGTCCAGCCGAGCCTCCACCTCTTCGGGCCGTTCACCATCCACGGGTGGGGCGTGGCCGTGTGCATCGGCATCCTCCTCGGCACCTACATCGCCGCCAAGCGCGCCGAGAACCTCGGCCTCGACCCCGACGTGGTGAACGACTACGGCGTGTGGGCGGTGGTCTCCGGCTTCATCGGCGCGCACGTCGTCGAGACGCTCTTCTACGAGACCGACGCCTTCCTGAAGAACCCCCTTGAGCTGCTCAAGGTGTGGCAGGGGTTCTCGTCGTACGGCGGCTTCATCGGCACGTTCGTCGGCACGATGATCTTCCGCAGGGTCCGCAATATCCGCTTCCTCGACTACGCGGACTCCATCGCGCTGGGGATGGCGCCGGCGTGGATGTTCGGGCGCATCGGCTGCTTCATGGCCCACGACCACATCGGCAAGCACTCGGACTTCTTCCTGGCGGTGAAGTTCCCGGACGGCCCGCGCCACGACCTCGGGCTCTACGAGGCGATCCTCTCCGCCGGGCTCACCGTGCTGATGATGTCGATGCGCAACGTGAAGGGGCGCGGCGTCTCGGC
>CAYMQR010000570.1:0-3566 GCA_964392195.1 uncultured bacterium
CTGCCGTTCCTCGAGGCGGTGCGTCAGCTCGGCAACGAGGTGGGCGCGCACAACGCGCTGTTCATCCACCTCACGCTGGTGCCTTACCTGAAGGCGGCGGGAGAGGTGAAGACCAAGCCGACCCAGCACAGCGTGAAGGAGCTGCGCGCCATCGGCATCCAGCCGCACATCATCCTGTGCCGCACCGACCGGCCGCTCCCGCAGGGAATCAAGCGCAAGATCTCGCTCTTCTGCAACGTCCCGCAGGACGCGGTGTTCACGGCGATCGACGTCGAGAAGTCGATCTACGAGGTGCCGCTCAACTTCCAGCGGGAAGGCGTGGACGAGAAGGTGATCGAGCTCCTCAACATCTGGACCGGCGCGCCGCACCTCGAGCGCTGGGAGGAGATCGTCCACACGCTGCGCGAGCCGAAGCACACCGTTCGCGTCGCCATGGTCGGGAAGTACGTGAACCTCGTCGACAGCTACAAGAGCCTGAACGAGGCCCTGGTGCACGGCGGGATCGCGAACGACTGCGCGGTCGAGGTCGAATACGTCGACGCCGAGACGATCGAGCGGGACGGGCTCGCCGCGGCGCTGCCACCGGTGGACGCGATCCTGGTGCCGGGTGGCTTCGGTGACCGAGGGATCGAGGGCAAGATCGAGGCGATCCGGTACGCCCGCGAATCGAGGATCCCCTATTTCGGGATCTGCCTCGGGATGCAACTCGCGATGATCGAGTTCGGACGCAACGTCTGCGGGCTGAGCGACGCGACGAGCGGCGAGTTCTCCGCGAACGGCCAGAACCGGGTGATCGACCTGATGCCGGACCAGCACGATGTGCAGGTCCTCGGCGGGACGATGCGGCTCGGCGCGTATCCGTGCAAGATCGACCCGGGCACCAAGGCGCACGAGGCCTACCAGCAGACCTCCATCTCCGAGCGCCACCGCCACCGCTACGAGTTCAACAACGCCTACCGCGAGCAGTTCGAGAAGTCGGGAGTCCGCTTCAGCGGCCTCTCACCGGAAGGCCGCCTGGTCGAGATGGTGGAGCTGCCGGGACACCCGTGGTTCCTCGGATGCCAGTTCCATCCCGAGTTCAAGTCTCGCCCGATGCAGCCGCATCCCCTGTTCCGGGCCTTCATCAAGGCGGCGCTGGCCAGCAAGACGGCCGCGGCCGGGAGCCACGGGTGAGCTGGGCTGCGGGCCAGGCGGTGCGGGTCGGTGCCGCCGTCGAGCTGGGCGGTGGAGCGCCGCTCGCGCTGATCGCCGGCCCGTGCGTGGTCGAGGGGCGCGACTTCACGGTCGATCTCGCCGGTCGGTTGCACGAGATCTGCAAGGAGCGGCGATTACCCTTCGTGTTCAAGGCGAGCTACGACAAGGCGAACCGATCGAGCCTGGATTCGATTCGCGGTCCGGGCATCCGGGATGGCCTCGCGATCCTCGCCAGCGTGCGCAGCGCCATCGACGTGCCCGTGACCACAGACGTCCATCTCCCCGACGAGGCGCGCGACGCCGCCGAGGTCGTGGATCTGCTGCAGATCCCGGCGTTCCTGTGCCGGCAGACCGATCTGCTGATCGCGGCGGCGCACACCGGCCGGCCGGTCAACGTGAAGAAGGGGCAGTTCGTCGCTCCCGAGGACATGGCGAACGTGGTCCGAAAGCTCGCCTCCTCCGGAGCGGCTGGCGTGGCGCTCACGGAGCGGGGGACGTCCTTCGGCTATCACATGCTCGTGAACGACATGCGTGGCCTGCCGGTCATGCGTCGGATGGGCGTCCCGGTGGTCTTCGACGCCACCCACAGCGTCCAGCTCCCTGGCGGACTCGGCAACGCCTCGGGCGGCCAGCGGGAGTTCGTCGAGCCGCTCGCGCGCGCCGCCGTCGCGGTCGGTGTGGATGCGCTCTTCCTCGAGGTCCATCCCGAGCCCGAGCGGGCGCCGTCGGATGGACCGAACGCGGTCCGGCTCGCCGACCTGCCGGGGTTGCTCGACAGGGTCCTGGCGATCGACCGGGCGGCGCGTAGCGTCACCTGACGTCGTCGCGTCCTTCGTTACGGAGGTTCTCCGTGTCCCGGGCACCGTCGCGCGCACCGTCCCGATCGAAGTCAGGAAAGGGCGCGCTCGCCGAGGGGCGTCGCGTGCTCGAGGTCGAGGCGCAGGCCATCCGTGCCTTGGCCGAACGGCTCGACGGCTCGTTCGCGCGCGCCGTCGAGATCCTGCACGGCTGTGCCGGCAAGGTGGCGGTCACCGGCATGGGCAAGTCGGGCCTGGTCGGCCGCAAGATCGCGTCGACGCTCGCCAGCACCGGTACCCCGGCGTTCTTCCTGCATCCCGCCGAGGCGATCCACGGCGATCTCGGGATGCTGGGGCGGGACGACGTCGTCGTGGCGCTCTCGAACAGCGGCGAGACGGAGGAGGTCCTCCGGATCCTGCCGCTGATCAAGCGGCTCGGCTGCCCGATGGTCGTGGTCACCGGCGGACTGACGTCGCGCATGGCGAGGGCGGGCGACGTGGTGCTGGACGTGAGCGTGGATCTGGAAGCCTGTCCCCTCGGCCTGGCGCCGACTTCGAGCACCACCGCAGCGCTCGCGATGGGGGACGCCCTCGCGATGGCGCTGCTGGTGGCGCGCGGCTTCCAGCCGCAGGACTTCGCCGCGCGCCACCCAGGCGGGAGCCTGGGGCGGCAGCTCTTCCTGAAGGTGGGCGACCTCATGCACACCGGCGAGCAGGTGCCGCGAGTGTCACCGACCTCGTCGATGCACGACGTGATCCTCGAGATCACCGCCAAGCACCTGGGCGCGGCCGCCGTCGTGAACGACCGCGGCGACCTCGTAGGAATCGTCACCGACGGTGACCTGCGGCGCGCGCTCGAGCGTCACGCCGATCTCCTCGGGTTGACCGCGCGTGACGTGATGACGCCCAACCCCAAGCGCGCAGAGCCGGAGATGCTCGCTGGCGAGGCGTTGCGCCTCCTCGAGCACCACAAGATCATGGTCCTGCTGGTATGCGAACCGCGGCGGCCCAAGCACGTGGTGGGCGTGCTTCACATGCACGATCTACTGCGCGCCGGCGTCGCCTGAGGCGCGCGACCATCCCCCGCGGACCGGAGCATGAGCGCGCGCCGCGTGAGGATCCTGCTGCTCGGAGGCAGCGCAGCGGTCGGGATCGTGCTGCTCGTCGCGGTGCTGAGGCCGGAGCGACACGAGTCCGCGGCGGACCTGGCCCGCGAGGCGGGGCTGGGAGTCGCCGAGGCGCTCGGCAAGAAGATCCACCTCGGCGATCCTGCCCAGGGGTGGGACCTCTGGCTCGGTTCGTGCCGGTCCTCCGAGGAGACGAAGGTCGCCGACTGCAGCGAGGTCAAGATCGCGTATCGACCGGAGAGCCAGGGCGAGCTGGTCGTGACCAGCCAGCGCGCCAGGGCGACCACGACGGACTGGGAGATCGACTTGCTCGGTGACGTCACGCTGACCTCCGAGCAGCTCACGATGCGCACGGACCGCGCGCACTACTCGTCGAGCAAGAATCTCCTCACCTCGGACGACGTCGTGACGATCGCCGGCAAGGGACTCGAGATGAACGGGACAGGGC
>CAYMQR010000571.1:0-3560 GCA_964392195.1 uncultured bacterium
CCCGCCAAGACCGCGCTCTTGGCGGGGCGGGGGTCTGGAACAGACCCCCGAAAAACTCAGAGCTCTTCGAGGAAGACCGGCTCGAAGCCGAGCTGGATCGTGAGCTGGTTGCCCGGCGCGGCCAGCGTCTGCGTGGCCGGCGTGGTCTGCCCGGGCGCGGTCACGATCTTGGTGAGCTTCACGCTGGCGGTGCCCACCGGGATGGTGACGGTCTCGCCGTTCGGCACCGCGGGATCGGCCGGCACCGGCCCGGCCTCGCTCCACGCCACGTACACCGGGCCGCCGCTCGGACGATCGAACTTGTAGACGCGCGTGAGCTGGTTGCCGCTCACGCCGAGCCTGTTCACCGCGGTCATCGACTGGAGCTCGTCCACCAGCAGCTTCATCGTGTAGTAGACGGGCTTGTTGGCGTAGTTGGTGGCCTTGGTGCCGAGCAGGTGCGAGTAGCCGAACCACACGAAGATCGCCTGCTGGTCGAGGCACGAGGTCAGGAACTGGTAGGCGCACGGGTCGTTCGAGCCGGAGAACGACACCCGCTCCGCGCCCGCGCCGAGCGCCGTGGCGAACGACTTCACCGCGCCGCGCGCGCCCTTGGCGTTGTACCAGTTCACGATCGTGGCGTTGTTCGCCTTGAGCCCGTCCGCGAGGGTCACGTAGTCCGGCACCGTCGCGTTCGGGAAGTCACCCTCGATCTGCTCGCCGCCGATGAACTCGGTCCAGCCACCGAGCGGCGAGGTGCGCGCGAACATGTTCGACCACATGTCGTCGATGAAGATCGGCTTGGCCGGCGCGTACTGCTGGATCAAGGCGAGGCTCTGATCGATGGCGCGCCAGCCGTTGTGCGGGTGCCACTCGATGTAGTCGCACTTCACGCCGTCCGAGTCGTCGCCGAGGGCGGTGAGCAGCTCGACCAGCCCGTCGAAGCCGGCGCGGAAGATCGCGCCCTTGGGGTTCGCGCCGTCGAGGCGCGCCGACACCGTGCTGCCCGGACCGGGGTTGGGCGCCGGGTAGTTCGGGAAGTCGGAGTAGAGGTCGAAGAGCAGCCCGCCGCTGCCCACCAGCTTCGAGAAGCCGGTGGGGTCCGCTTCGTGAATCGCCTCGTAGGTGATCTTGTGGAGACGGATCAGGCTCGGGATCGAGTCGTCCCAGAACCCGTAGCCGAGCGCCTCGGCGTAGTCGCCGCTGCCCTCGGTCCCCTCGAACGCGACCTCCTGGTCCATCACGTAGAACTCGATCGGGACCGTGAGGCCCGGCATGTCGTCGAGGCCATCGCCGTCGTAGCGCTCGACGACGGCCTTGATGTAGTCCTTCCACGCCTGCTCGTGGGCGGCGTCGGGAGCGCAGTCGTCGACGCCGGGGCCGTCGACGCAGTCGGGGTTCGCGAGCTGTGACCACGCCGCGGTCGGGCGCAGGTTCCACACCACCGAGAAACCCTTGGCGCCGATCGTCTGCACCGGGGGATCGGACTGGCTGAAGTCGTAGGCCGACACAGGCGTGGGCTGCATGGTGGCCCACCCGCCGCCGATCTCGTTGACGTTGACGCCGCCGCGCGACGGCTGGTTGGCGGTGACGACCGCGAGCTTGTCGAGGAGCGTCGCGTGCTGAGCCGGCGTGACCGTGGGCGCGAAGAGCTCCCAGTACTCGAAGCCGAACCGCCACGACGGCACCACCGACGCCGCCGGCCCACCCGAGGCCGTCGCACCCGGCGCCGCGATCAACGTCGCCGCCGCCACCAGCCCCGCACCCGCTCCCGCGAGCCATCCCGCCCGCGTCGCCACTCGCACCCAGCTCCGCCGCTTCATGCGCCCTCACCCCGCCGTGGTAGGTCGATCCGTTCGCGAGTCGAACCGAAACACCTCGGCCGGCGTACAGCATACGCCGCGGTCCCGTCGGCTCGCATCCATCGATGCCTGGATACGGACCACCGCGTGGACCGGTTCGGCGGCGCTTTGCTAGGCTCGACGTCACCCCCAGAGGAACGACTCCATGAAGCTGGCTCCCTCGGCGTTCCGCCACGCGCTCGCGGCGCTCGCGCTCGTCGGTCTCCTGCCGTGCGCGGCGAACGCGACCACCCACTGGGCCAAGCTCGCGCCCGGGGACGGCCAGCAGTTCGACACCTTCGGGCTCGCGGTGGCGATCGACGGCGATACGATCATCGTCTCGAAGGGCACGGTGATCCCGCAGTCCGGACCCGGCTGGCTCTACGCCTTCACGCGTAGCGGCGGGAAGTGGACGCAGGCGCAGAAGTTCCAGCCCAGCGGCATCCAGGCCGGCGAGTGGTTCGGTGTCCTGGACCTCGAGGGCACGACCCTGGTGGCGTCGAGCGCGCCGCAGCTCAACACCCTCGGCTCGAACGCGGCCTCGGCGTACGTGTTCGAGAAGAGCGGCTCGACGTGGGCCGGAACCCAGAAGCTCGAGCCCAGCGACCCGGGCGCGCAGGACGACTTCGGCTCGTGGATCGCCGTGAGCGGCACCACGCTGGTGGTGGGCGCCGCGCGCAAGGCCGATCAGGGGCTCGGCTCGGGCGCGGTGTACGTCTTCGAGAAGGGCGGCACCGGCTGGACCCAGACCCAGAAGCTGGTGGCGAGCGACGGCACCCAGGGCGCCATGTTCGGCACCAGCGTCGACATCGAGGGCTCGATGATCGTGGTCGGCGCGCCCGGCGATCCGAGCCACGGCAACTTCACCGGCGCCGTGTACGTGTTCCAGAAGCAGTCCGGCACCTGGAACCAGACCCAGAAGCTGATCCCCGGCGACGCCGCCGCCAACCAGTTCCTCGGCGATCGCGTGGCGCTCTCGGGCACCAGCCTGGTGGCGAGCGCGTGGGGCAACGCCACCCAGGGCAACACCTCCGGCGCGGTCTACGCGTGGGAGTCGGCGAGCGGCACGTTCAACCCCATCCAGAAGATCGTCCCCGCCGACACCGGCGCCCAGGACCGCTTCGGCGCGGCGCTCGCACTCGAGAGCGGCACGCTGATGGTGGGCGCGGTCGGCGACGACGACCGCGGCCCCAACACCGGCGCCGCCTACGTGTTCACCAAGCCGGGTGCCTCCTGGACCCAGCTCAAGAAGCTCACGACCTCGGACAGCACCACCGACGAGGACTACGCGAACGCGGTGGCGACCAGCGGCAACTCGATGGTGGTGGCGGCGGACGCCAACGGCCTCGGCCTGGTCGGGTCCGCGTACGTCTACGGCAAGACCGACGCGGACGGCGACGGCTACCCGGTCGAGGTCGACTGCCTCGACACCAACGCCAACGTGAACCCGGGCAAAACCGAGGTCCCGAACAACGGCCTCGACGACGACTGCAACGCCGCCACGCCCGACACCACCGGCTGCGGCAGCGTCGCGGGCGACGCGGCCGCGAACGCCGCGGGCGCGCTGCCGTTCGGGCTGGTGGGGCTGGCGCAGGTCGCGCTGCGCCGGCGCCGCTCGAGGCCGCGCCGGGCCTTAGCGGTCTGCTGACGAAGGCACGCGCCTTGAGGCGCGTCGACGAGCTGGTCGAGTCGGCTTGGGGGTGGGGCCCTTTGAGCACCGCGCTTTTCGTGGGGCGGGGG
>CAYMQR010000572.1:0-3556 GCA_964392195.1 uncultured bacterium
CGACACCACGCCGCGCTTGCCGGCGCCGGCGACCAGCACCGGCAGGCCGCGAAGCGCCGGATTCTCGCGGATCTCCACCGACGCGAAGAACGCGTCCATGTCGACGTGCAGGATGCTGCGAGGCGGCATCGGGCGAGTCCCGCCCGAGATTAGCGCGGCGCTGGAGGGTCGTCGCTTCGTCGACGACCCCAACCCTTCACGACGGGGCGGCCGACGGAGCGGCCGCGCTCCAGCCGGTCGGTCCCCCTGGAGGGCCGCGATCCTTCGCGGCCGGAACCGCACGGCGCCGAGGGACCGCGCCCTCCACGGGACCACGGCGCCTTCGGCGCCTGCCCGCCGGGAGATGCTCAGCCGCCGTCGAGGGCGGCGCGCGCCTGTTTCTCGAGGTCCTGCATCGCCTTCGAGGCGCGCACGTTGGGCGGCAGGGTCTCGAGCGCGGCGAGCGCCGCGCGGTACGACTCGGCCGCTTCCTTCGCGCGCCCGGCGCGGCGCAGCACGTCGCCCTTGCGCACCAGCCAGGTCTCCTTTCGCTTGGCGTCGGCCATGAGGCGGTCGATCCGTGCCACCGCCGCGTCCACGCGGCCGAGCTTCTCCTCGAGCTCGAGGGCGCGCAGCTCGAGGGTGACCACCGGCCCGAGGCGCCCGATCCCCTCCTCCAGCCCGCCGAGGGCACGATCGAGGTGCTCGGGTCCCGCCGCCGCGAGCGCGTCGGAGCGTTCGAGGAAGAGGTCGGGGCTCGGCGCCGGCACGGCGCGAATCACCGCGCCGTAGTCGTCCCACGCGCCGAGCGCGTCGCCCAGCTTCGCAAGCATCCGGGCGTGCAGCAGCCGTAGCTCGGGGTCGTCCGGCGCGGTCCCGAGCCCGGTCTCGGCCACCGCCCGCGCGGCGCGAGGGAAACCCGCGTCGGCGAGCACCCGCCCGCACACCGTGCACACCGCCGCGTCCCGCGGCGCGAGGAGGCGGGCGGATTCGCAGTCGGCGAGCGCCGCGTCGAAGTCGCGGTCGAAGCGGTACAGATCCGCGCGGAACGCGCGGAGCGCGGCGTCCCTGGGCGACGCCGCGATCTTCTTCGAGATCTCCTGGATACGCAGCGCGACGTCGTCGTCGGCCCAGACGGCGCTGGGCACTGTGGAGAGCACGGCCCCCAGCGTGATCGCGAAACCTAGCGCCGACGACGCGACGCGCGCGATCAGGGCTGCTTCTCGATCGTGAAGTGGTCCTGCACGTCGCCGAGCGAGTTCACGAACGCGGCGTCGAGGCGATCGCCCGCCACGTCGAGGACCATCGAGCCGAGCACGTTGAGCGACACCACCATCGCCGGGTGATTGAGGGAGCCGCCGCTGATCTGACCCGAGCTGCCCGGCACGGCGTACACGGCGCCGAGGTGCGGCATCGCGCCGAGGCCGTTCTTCACGTAGGCACCGTCGCCGTCGACGGCGCCGTCACCCGAGTCGAGGATCATCGACGGAGTCAGCGTGGACGAGGTGCCGTAGTGGCCGTCGAGGAGATAGGAGCGCTCGTACGAGTGGCTGTGGCCCGCGAGCACGAGGTCGACACCGTATTCCTCGAGGACCGGCAGGAAGTTCTGGCGCATGTCGATGAGTGCGCCCTCGGTGTCCGAGTTGTGGCTGCCCTTCGAGTAGGGCGGGTGGTGCCAGAAGGCGATCGTCCAGTCGCTCGCCGCCGCGGCGAGGTCGGCCTGCAGCCACGTCATCATCGCGCCGCTGACCGAGCGGTCCGTCTCGTACGAGTCGAGGCAGATGAAGTGGATGTTGCCGTAGTCGAACGAGTAGTAGGCCTCGGTTCCCGACGGGACGCCGCCCGCCTCGCCGCTCTTCGGCAGCGTGAAGTTGTCGTAGTAGGGGCCGGTCTGGGTCGCCGAGTCGGCGCTGCCGCCGTCGTGGTTGCCGAGGGTCAGCCACAGCGAGCGCTTGCGCAGCATGGTGGGATAGATGTTGAAGAGCTTGAGCTGGTACTCGAGGTCGGTGCCGCTCGAGTAGGCGTTGTCGCCGAGCATCAGCCAGAAGTCGGGGTCCTGGGCGCCGGTGTACGTGTAGAAGGCGTCGCGCACCGCGGTCTGCGCGCCCGTGCCGGTCCCCGGGTCGCCGAGCACCCAGATGCGCATCGGCTGCGGGGTCCCCGCCGCGGGCTGGGTGATGAACTGGTAGTCGGACGTGCCGCCGGCGAGCGTCGCGGTGGAGGTGCCGATCGAGTAGTAGTACGTCGTGTTCGAGGTCAGACCGGTGAGCGTGGTCTCGTGCTCGGTGGTCTGGACCGCGTCGCTGACCTGCGACGTCAGCGTGGTGGGGGTGAAGCCATAGCGAACCACCGAGTCGGACGGTGTCCCGGTCCGCCAGCGCACCACGATGCTGTCCGGGGTGGCGTTCTGGAGGTACGCCTCGCGGCTGATCGTCGGCGTGCAGCCGAACGCGGACGTCGCGAGCGCCGCCGCGACCAGGAGCTTGCCGAGTGAAGCACGGTGCAGCATCGGTGGTGCCTTTCCGCCGCGCGCTCCGTCCGGCTCGAACCGCGGCATGCGGCTCGGCCAACCCCTCGCGGGGCACCTGGGGACGGCTTGTGTGCGGCGGGAAAAGGCTACCAAGCGACGCGAGCGTCACGCAATCGTGACTTTCGTGCATCGCTCCCGGACGCGGCGGGCGGCGCGCGCCCCGGGGCGGCCTAGCGCGTCCCGGCTCAGGCCGGGACGAAGTCGGCCTTGGTCGCGCCGCAGTCCGGGCACGTCCAGTCGTCGGGCAGCGCCTCGAACGCCGTGCCGGCGGCGATGCCGGCGGCCGGGTCCCCTTCGGCGGGGTCGTACACGTGATCGCAGATCGTGCAACGCCACTTCGTCATGGGGAACCTCCGAGGACCTCGTACACGGCGAACCCGTCGCGCGCCGTGCCGCCGGTCTGGCTGAACGAGCCGCCGACGGCGAGAGCGACGCCGGGGATCGCCTCGAGCGCGTCGACGCCGCGGCTCGAGTTGGTGTTGGTGTTCCAGGTGGCGCGCACGGCTCCGCTCGCGAGGTCGATCGCCGCGAGCTTCCGGTGCGCGACACCGTCGAGATAATCCCAGTGCCC
Organism: uncultured bacterium; assembly: GCA_964392195.1. Lineage (GTDB taxonomy): Bacteria > JADJOY01 > JADJOY01 > JADJOY01 > JADJOY01 > JADJOY01. The sequence goes on from CAYMQR010000572.1 coordinate 3,081, forward strand.
CCCGATGTAGAAGAGCCCCGCGAGCGGGTCGAGCTCGCAGTCCTGCACGCCGCCGTCGGTGCGCGGCAGGAAGCCCGGGTCGGCGAGACCGGTGTCGGGGTCGAGCCGCACCGCCTGGCGCTGGTCCTCGGCGGCGGGATCGGGCGGGTCGGGGCGCGCGCTCTGGCCGATCCCGTCGGTGATCCACCAGTCGCCGCACGCGTACACCCAGCCGCCGTGGACGAAGAGCCGCTCGACCTCCACCACCGGGAAGTCCGGGTTGGGGTCGGCGAGCGCCGGCGCGAAGGCAAAGGTGGTGAGACCGGTGGCGGCGTCCACGCTCGCCAGGCTCGAGCGCGGCGCGCCGTTCATGTGGGTGAAGGCGCCCCCCACGTAGAGCCGCTCGCCGTCGAGGGCGAGCGCGGTGACGTTGCCGGTGGTCTCGGGGCCGTCATAGGCGATCGCCGGCGCGAACGCCGCGAGCGCGCCGCTCGCGA
>CAYMQR010000573.1:0-3551 GCA_964392195.1 uncultured bacterium
CCCGGCGGGCTGACGCGCGTCGCGCTGCGCAGGGGCTCGCTGGTGGTGAACTCCTCGCAGGGCGGAGGCAGCAAGGACACGTGGGTGCTCGCCCACAAGTCGGCCGCCGAGTCGAAGCTCCACCAGGCCGCGTGAGGATCGCCTTCGTCTCGCTGGGTCGCCGAGGTCACCGATGCTGAGCCGGGTCGCGGATTCCATCTACTGGATGAGCCGTCAGATCGAACGCGCCGAGAACGTGGCGCGGTTCGTGGGCGTGAACCTGCACATGCGGCTCGACCTGCCGCCGGGCGTGACCGAGCAGTGGATGCCGCTCGTGATCACCACCGGTGACGACGCCTCGTTCACCGAGCGCTACGGCGAAGCGACCCGCGAGAACGTCACCCAGTTCCTGACGTTCGACACCGACAACCCCAACTCGATCCTGTCCTGCCTGCGCGCGGCGCGCGAGAACGCCCGCGGCGTGCGCGAGATCATCTCGTCCGAGATGTGGGAGCAGCTCAACAAGTTCTACCTGATGGTGCGCGACACCGCGGGCTCGGCGCGGGCGCGCGAGCTGCCCGAGGCGTTCTTCGCCGACGTGCGCATGGCGAGCCACCTGTTCGTGGGCGTGTCGGACGCCACGATGTCGCACGGCGAGGGCTGGAACTTCGCCCAGCTCGGCCGGATGATCGAGCGCGCCGACAAGACCACCCGTATCCTCGACATGAAGTACTTCATCCTGCTGCCGTCGCTCTCCGACGTCGGCACGCCGTTCGACGACCTGCAGTGGTCGGCGGTGCTGCGCGCGGCGAGCGCCCTCGAGATGTACCGCAAGAAGTACGGGCGGCTCACGTGGGAGCACGTCGTCGACTTCCTGCTCCTCGACCGCGACTTCCCGCGCGCGGTGCACCACTGCGTGATCCACGCCCAGGAGGCGCTGCACGCGATCACCGGCACCCCGTTCGGCACCTTCAAGAGCATCGCCGACCGGCGCATGGGCCAGCTCCGCTCCGACCTCGACTTCGCGATGGTCGAGGACGTGATCGCGAAGGGCCTCCACGAGTACCTGGACTCGATCCAGGTGCGCCTGAACGGCATCGCCGACGGCATCTTCGAGACGTTCTTCGCCCTGCGCCCTGCGCCGTTGCTGACCGCGGCCTGATCCCCTCCGCGCCGCTTCGGTCCGGCCCGCGCGGAGGCGCCGCCTGAGGCTCCGCCCCGTCGTGCGGCGCCGCCGACCGCTGTGCTACCGTGGACGGAACTTCCCGACATCGTCGGCGCGCGCGCTCGACGGCGCGTCCCGACCGAGGTTCCCGATGGCTCGACGGCTCTTCGGCTGCGTGGTGCTCGGTGTATCGCTCCTCGGCGCCGCGGCGTGCGACCCGCGCACCTACCCCAAGGACCTCCCGCCCAGCACCGAGCTCGGCTCGCCGCGCGGCTACCGCATCGCGCGCAGCATCATCCACCTCCACTCGCCCTTCTCCCACGACGCCTGTGACGGGAACGGGCTCCCGGGCGGCGCGCCCAACGAGTCCTGCTACCAGGACCTGCGCACCGCGCTCTGCACCCTGCGCATCGACTTCGCGAACCTCACCGACCATCCCGGGCACATGGACGAGTTCGAGTTCCCGGACCTGCTCCTCGAGCGCGCCGGCGACGTGATCGAGAACGGCACCTTCGGCCCGGTCGCCAACCACATGTATTGCGACAACGGCGCGGCGCCGGTGATGACGGTCGGCTTCGAGGACGAGCTCATGCCGTACGAGATGGAGCAGCATCTCGCGCCGGACCAGCCCACCCGCGACCAGCTCTACAACACCAACACGCCCGCCACCGTGTCGCTGCTCAAGAGCCAGGCGAACGCCGTCGCCGGCATCGCCCACACCGAGAGCAAGGACACCGCCTACCTGCTCGGGCTCGGCATGGACTCGATCGAGATCTACAACATCCACGCCAACCTCGACCCCGACATCCGCGCCGACTACCTCGGGCTGCCGCCGCTCGACGGTGGGCTCGCGCTGCTGTCCTACATCGTGAACCCGACGGTCGTGCCGGTGCCGGATCTGTCGTTCCTGTCCTACTTCCTGCTTTCGCCGATCTACTTCGAGAAGTGGAACACGCTCACCGCCGCCGGCCTCCACGTGACCGGCACCGCGGGCTCCGACTCGCACCAGAACGTGCTGGCGCTGACGGCGCCCGACGGCGAGCGCATGGACAGCCACCGCCGCCTCCTCAAGTGGATCTCGAACCACCTTCTCGTGGACGACGTCACCTTCGCCGACGAGAAGGAGGCGGTGCGGAACGAGCGCAACTTCGTGGTGGTCGAGGGGCTCGGCTCACCGGTCGGCTACGACTTCTACGCCGACGCCGGGCCGGACGTGGTCGGCATGGGCGAGACCGGCACGCTGGTGCCGGGGGCGACGACCATCCACGTGCCGCTGCCGACGCTCCACCCGAGCGCGCCTGGCGGCGGCCCCGCGGACGAGATCACCATCAAGCTCCAGCGCGTGCTGCCCGGCGGCCTTGACGAGACGGTCGCGACCAGCGTCGACGCGTCGCTCGACTTCGACGTGGCCGCGCCCGGCGCCTACCGCGCCGAGATCTGGATGGTGCCGAACCACCTCACGCCGCACCTCGGCCCGACGCCCGAGACGTATCTCGTGGCGACGCCGTGGATCCTGACGAACCACCTGTATCTGCAATGACCCTGGGGTCGTCGACGAAGCGACGACCCTCCAGACGTTCGATCTGGACCGATCGGATCCACTTCCCGCGAGGCCGCTACCCCGCGGGCGCGAGGTCCGGCTCGGACGTGAGCCGCTGCCCCCAGCCCGGCTGGGGCTGGGTCCAGGCGTTGCGCAGCATCTTGAGCGCCACGCCCACGCCCGTCGGCGTCAGCACCGTGAGGTAGTTCTTCACGATCCACGCGAAGTCGCGCCGCAGGATCCGATCGAGCTTGTGCGTCTGGCGGCCGCTCGCCGCGTTGAAGATCGTGGTGACCAGCCGCCGCGGGCTCCTCCCGAACACGTTCAGGAACAGCCATAGGTAGAAGAAGAGCCGCACGATGCGCAGCTCGCGGCCCGTCATCCGCGGGTTGTGCGAGAGCTCCATGGTCAGGTCCGCGACGAACAGCGAGCGGAAGTAGCGGTCGTCCATGGTCACGCGGTTCGCGGCGCGGAGCTCCTGGAACGAGGGGCTGCCCGGCAGCGGCTGGAACAGGCTCATCACCGCCTCGTGGAGGCCGGTCTGAACGAGCCGCGCCGTGAGGCGGAACGTGTCCACCAGGTCGCCCCACGTCTCCACCGGATAGCCGACCACGAACGCCGCGCCGACCGGCAGGTCGACGGCCTTGGCGTTGCGCACCGTCTCGAGCACCGAGTCGATGCTCATGCGCTTGTCGATCCAGCTCATGACCTGCTCGGAGCCGGTCTCGGGCGAGATCTGCAGGTAGGCCAGCCCCGACTCCTTGGCGCGGCGGAGCAGGTCGACGCTCATGCGCTCGGCGCGGATGCCGGAGGGCGCCGACCACGTGATGCGCGGCGTGATCTGGTTGAGCCGGTCGACGAACCGCT
>CAYMQR010000574.1:0-3550 GCA_964392195.1 uncultured bacterium
CCGCACCCTGGAGCGCTGCCGCGCCAAGCTGCCGCCTCCGATGCGCAAGGGCGGCGACGTGGCGAGCGCGGACGAGGCGGAGGCGCCCCCGATCGCGGATCCGGTCGGCCACTCCCGGGTGCGCAGGCTCTTCGCCGAGGCGTTCGCGGCGCAGGACATCGCCGAGCCGCTCTACTCGTTCGACGCCGCGACCGCGGCGAGCGCCGCGCACGAGGCGCTGGTGGCGGCGGGGAAGGGCGTGGCGGGCATCCGCGAGCGCGGCGCGGTCACCAGCTTCGCGACCGTCGAGGCGCTCGAGCGCGCGGCCGCGAGCGGCGCGCCGTGCGCCACGGCGGCCCGTCCGATCTCGCCGGCGCAGCGCATCCACGGCGACGCCTCGCTCGCCGACGCGATCCACGTCCTGACCGCTCGCGAGCATGCCTTCGTCACCGTGCTGGGCGAGCCCGCCGCGGTGCTGAGCCGCGCCGACGTCGGCAAGCCGATCGCGCGCATGTGGCTGTTCGGCATGGTCACCCTGATCGAGCTCACGATGGCGGAGCGGATCCGCGCCCGCTTCCCCGGCGAGGGCTGGCGCCCGCTGGTCGCCGCGGGGCGCCTCGCGCGCGCCGAGGAGCTGCGCGCGGAGCGCCTGCGCCGCGGCCACGCCTGCGAGCTCCTCGACTGCCTGCAGCTCGCCGACAAGGCGCAGATCCTGGTCCACGACCCCGCCGAGCTCGCGTTCTTCGGCTTCACCTCGCGGCGCGCGGCGCGGCAGGTCGCCAAGGAGCTCGAGTCGCTGCGCAACCACCTCGCCCACGCGCAGGACGTGGTGACCCACGACTGGGCGCAGATCGCCCGCATGACGCGGCGCCTCGCCGAGATCGTGGCGCCCGCGTGAACGAGCCAACTCCCTTCCCGCCGCGCCGGCGCGCGGCCCGAGAGAGGACCGTCGCATGTCTTCGATGAACCCGTGGCCGATGAGCCGCCGCGCGTGGCTCCGCTGGATGGCGCTCGCCGGGCTCGGCGGCGCCGGCGGCGCGCTGGGCGCCGGTTGCTCGGGTGGCGGTGGCGGCGGGTCGAGCGCGCCCGACGCCGAGCTCGACGCGTTCGTCGCCGAGCTCTCGCTCGACGAGAAGGTGACGCTCGTCAGCGGCGCGCCGGTCACGATCGCGAGCCTCCTCGGCACGCTGGTGGTCTACAACCAGGTGCCGATCGAGAGCGGCAGCTTGCCCGAGCGCGGCGTGCCGAGCGTCGCCTTCACCGACGGGCCGCGCGGCGTGGTGATGTACGAGTCCACGTGCTTCCCGGTGGCGATGGCGCGCGGCGCGAGCTTCGACCCCGAGCTCGAGGCGCGGGTGGGCGACGCCATCGGCGTCGAGGCGCGCACCCAGGGCGCCAACCTGTTCGCCGGCGTGTGCGTGAACCTGCTGCGCCACCCGGCGTGGGGGCGGGCGCAGGAGTGCTTCGGCGAGGACCCGGTGCTGACCGCCGCCATGGGCGTCGCGCTCCTCACGGGCGCGCAGCGCCACGTGATGGGCTGCGTGAAGCACTTCGCGTGCAACAGCATCGAGGACTCGCGCTTCTTCGTGAACGTGGCGATCGGCGAGCGCGCGCTCCACGAGGTCTACCTGCCGCACTTCAAGGCGTGCGTGGACGCCGGCGCGGCCTCGGTGATGAGCGCCTACAACAAGGTGAACGCCGCGTTCTGCGGGCAGAACGAGGCGCTCCTCACCGGCATCCTGAAGGGCCAGTGGGGGTTCGAGGGCTTCGTGATGTCCGACTTCGTGCTCGGCGTGCGCGACGGCGTGGCGGCGATGAACGCCGGGCTCGACCTCGAGATGCCGCTCGCGATCCAGTACGGGTCGCGGCTCGCGAGCGCCGTGGAGAGCGGCGCGGTGGCGCCGGGCGCGCTCGACGACGCGGTCAAGCGCATCCTCCGCCAGCACCGCCGCTTCGCCTCGGTGGGCGAGCCGGCGCGCTACCGGAAGAGCGTGGTCGCGGGACCCGAGCACACGTCGCTGGCCAGGCAGGTGGCGAGCGAGGGCATGGTGCTGCTCCGCAACGAGAGCGCGGGCGGCGCGGGTCCGCTCCTGCCGCTCGACGCCGCGGCGCTGCGGCGCGTGGCGGTGGTGGGCCGGCTCATCTCGGCCCCCAACATCGGCGACGAGGGCTCGAGCCAGGTCCACCCCCCGTACATCGTGACGCCGCTCGCCGGGATCACCGAGGCGCTGCCGGGCGCCGAGATCGTCGCGGTGGAGGGCGCCTCCCTCGTGGGGCACGAGGACGCCGTCGCCGCGTGCGACGTGGTCATCGCGGTGGTCGGCTACAGCCACGAGGACGAGGGCGAGAACGTCTTCGTGAAGGGCGGCGATCGGCGCAGCCTGCGGCTACGCGACGAGGACGAGGCGCTGCTCCTCGAGTGCGCGCGCCTCAACCCGCGCACGGTGGCGGTGGTGATCACCGGCAGCGCGATCGTGAGCGAGGCGTGGCGCGAGCGCGTCGCGGCGATCCTGATCGCCTGGTACCCGGGGATGGAGGGCGGGCACGCGCTCGCCGACGTGCTCCTCGGCGCGAGCTTCCCGGGCGGCAAGCTGCCGTGCGTGTTCCCGCGCGCCGCCGACGACCTGCCGCCCTTCGACCCCGAGGCGAGCGAGGTCGAGTACGGGCTCTTCCACGGCTATCGCTGGCTCGATCGCAACGGCGTGGCGCCGGCGTTCGCGTTCGGCTTCGGGCTCGGCTACACGAGCTTCGCGGTCAGCGGCGCGGCGCTCGCGGACACCAGCGTGCGCGCCGACGGCGAGCTGGTGGTCGAGGCGACCGTCACCAACACCGGCGCGCGCGCCGGCGCCGAGGTGGTGCAGGTCTACGTCGAGCCGCCGAGCGCCGCGGTCGAGCGCGCGCCGCGCGAGCTGCGCGGCTTCCGCAAGGTCCGGCTGGCGCCGGGCGAGTCGGCGGCGATCTCGATCCGCGTCCCGGTCGCCGCCCTCGGCTACTGGGACGAGTTGAGCCACGGCTTCGTCGTCGAGCGCGGCGACCACGTCGCGCGGGTCGGCACGTCGTCTCGCGAGAGCGACCTCGAGCGGCTGCCGTTCCGGGTCTCGTGACCCCGGAAATCGTCCCCGGGTTCGCGCGCGTTTCCACGTCGGATCGGCCCGGGAATCGCCCTGAAAGGGCCCCGAAAGGGCGGGTCCAGGGCCGTGAAATGGCCCCATTTCTGGCGCGAAACGCGCCGAAACGGCCTGTAAAGCATCAGCTCTACACAATCTGTAAAGCAAGTGCCGTACAGTTTTGTAAAGCTGTTGCTCTACAAGGGCGGTCCCGAACGCGCCGGTGACCGCCGCCCGAGTGGCCCGCCGCGACGGCTCTCCACCGACCAGGTCATCTCCTGGATGCGGTGTCCCTGGCAGGCGGGCGAGCCGGGGCGGCCGTGCTCAGCGGTCGACGAGACGCCCGTCCGAGAGCGTGTACGCGACGCGGGTGCGCTCGACCATGCGCGGATCGTGGGTGGCGATCACGAGCGTGGTCCCGTGGCGCTCGTTGAGGGCGGCGAGCATGTCCATGAGCGCGACGC
>CAYMQR010000575.1:0-3548 GCA_964392195.1 uncultured bacterium
AGGTCTCGGTGGGGCGCCGGTTCATCGAGGCGCGGCCCCAGGTCGAGATCTCGAGGAGGCTCTCGTCTACCACGGGGTCCTCGGGCGGCACCAGCTCCTCGCTGCGGTAGCTCGAGTCGTCGTCGCCGCGGACGCGCGGGCGCGCGCCGTCGGCGGCGAGCGCCTTCAGCCGCTCGCGGTAGAGGCGCGCCTCCTCGGCCACCGGCGTCTCCACCTGGCGCATCGCGAGCAGCGCCACGCGCCGCGCCGCATCGAGCTCCGGCTGCGCGAGGGTGGGCTCGAGGTCGCGGAAGATCGCCAGCGCCTCCCTGGCCTCGCCGCGATCGACGTGACGCTCCAGGATCGCGACGCGCAGCTTCGCGAGGTCGGGGTGCGCCGGCGCGCGGCGCGCGAGCTCCTCGGTGAGCATCCGCGCGGTGGCGAAGGTCCGTGACGCGAGGGCCTGGCCCTCGAGGTTGGCGAGCGCCTCGCGCCAGTCGCCGCCCGTGAGCAGGAACGAGACGCCGCCGGTGACGAAGCCGGGGGTGCGGTCGACGCGCGCCGCCCAGCGGTACGGCTCGTCGTCGTAGTTGCCGAGGGCGAGCGGCCGCGCGCCCGCCGCGAGCGCCAGGCGCGCCAGCGCCGCGAGGTCGCCCTGCTGCTCCTCGGGGGTGCCGAGGCGCGCCGCCGCGAGCCGCGCGCCGAACGCCTCGGCGACCGCGTCGATCTCGCCCTCGAGCCGCGCCAGCGTGAGCCAGCCGGTGCGGTCGAGCTGCTCGGCGTAGCGGCGATCGACCTGGCGCAGCAGCTCGGCGGTGTCGAGGCCGCGGCCCGCGCCTTGAAAATACGTGGCGAGGCGGATCAGCGCGCCGCGGTCGAAGCGCTCGTCGAGGGTCGCACGCCACGCCTCGGGCAGCTCGGGGTGCGCGCGGTTGGTCTTGTCGGCGTACGAGGCGCGGAAGCGGTCCGACCAACCGTCCTGCTCGACGACGCCGTCGACGATGTCGAACGCGTGCGCGTCCTCGTGGTGCGACACCGCGAGGTCGGCGCGCACGATGAGGTTGCGCTCGGGAGTGAGCGCGTGGCTGGCGGCGAGGGCGCGATCGGCGTCGGCGAGCCGGCCGGCGTTCTCGAGGGCGCGGATCCACGACTCGAGTACCTGGCCGTCGTCGGGGAAGAGCGCGGCGCGCTCGCGGCGCATCTCGATCGGGTCGGCGAGCTCGGGGTGGGCGTCGGCCCAGCGCACCCGGTCGTCGGCGAGGCGCCGCTTGCTCGCCGCGTCGATGCACGGGATCGCCTTGCCGGCGGCGGTGATCGCGAACCCGAGCTCGTGGTGCTCCTCGGCCCACGCGGCCGCGTCGGCCCACGCCCAGGCGCCGCGGCTCGAGCCCCACTTCTCGAGGGCCGCGAGCGCGCCGGCGCGGTCGCCGAGGGCGAGGCGGGCGTCGGCGAGGTGGCGCAGCGCGTCCGGCTCGGGGCGCGCGGCGAGCGCCGCCGCCAGCTCGGCGGTGGGGGTCGGGTAGTGGACCTGGTGGCCGTCGACGTCGGCGAAGCGGGTCGCGACGCCGTAGATCCAGTCGCGCTCGGTCTGATCGCTCCACGCCACGGCGCCTTCGACGCGGCCTTGCGCGGGATCACACGCCCCTGCGACCGGCGCGGGCGCTGGAGCAGCCCCGCCGATCGCGGCCCACGTGAGCAGCGAGAACCACGCGACGACCACGCTCGATCGGCGGCTCATGGCAGCACCTCGAGCGAGGCGCGCGCGAAGCCGCGGTTCTTCGCGCCGTCCACCGCCTCGAAGAAGATCGGCGCGCGCGGGTCGCGCGTCACCGGCACGGTCACCTCGCCCACCGACGCCTTGGCCGCGGCGTCCCAGCGCAGCGGCACCGGCGCGCCGTCGCCGACACGCGCGGTCAGGAACACCACGTCGGAGTCGGCGCGCGCCGCGATCCGCACCCGCTCGCCGGCGTGCGCCGCCGGCGGCGGCTGCGGCGCGATCGTGGGCGCGGTGCCGTCGAGGACGAAGTGCTTGCGCTCGGTGATGCGCGCGCCGCTCGAGTCGGTGAGCACGATGCGGATCGCGTAGCGGCCGTCGGCGAGCCCCTCGGGCACCAGGAAGCGGCCTTCCCACAGGTTCGACTGCGGGCGGCGCACCAGCGGCAGCCGCTCGCCGAACGGCAGCAGCGCCGTCGCCGCCACGGTGCCCTCGTCGCACTCGACCCTGAGCACGGGGTCGCCGGGCTGGATGCGGCGCGGCCTGAGCAGCGAGCGCGGCGCCGCCAGGAACGCGGTGTAGGGCGTGACGAACTTGTAGCGCTTGGAGAGCGCGATGATCTCCTCGACCCACTCGCGGCGCTCGCCCTCGAGCTCGATCCGTTCGAGCAGGTAGTCGACCCGCGCCCGCGCCCAGCGGCGCGGCAGGTCGCGGGCGTCGAGGGCCTGCTCCGGCAGGTCGCCGGCCACCGAGCGCGCCTTCTCCGGCAGCACTGGCGAGTCGACGGTGAAGGTCACCTTGGTGGCGGGGTTGGCGTAGCGGCCCACCCACCCCGAGAGGCTGCCTTGCTCGGGCGGCTGGATGAGCACGGGATAGACGTCGCGCAGCCCCGGCTTGCCGCTGGTGGTGAACGGCTGCTCGTCGGAGGTGGCGGCGCGGCGCGCGGGCTTGTCCTCGATCGGCTCGAGGGCGCGGCGCAGGAAGAGGTCGGTCTCGAGGTCGGCGGCGCCGCCCACCAGGTAGCTCACCGACGCCACCCGGTAGGCCTCGGTGGCCTCGAGCCCGGTGAGGTCGCTCACCAGCGGCACGCCCGCGAGCGCCTCGCCGAGGCGGCTGGCGCTCACCTCCGCGGGTCCGTCGGAGATCAGCAGCACCCGTCCCGAGCGGCTACCCTTCACGAGCGCCGCCGCCGCGCGCACGCCGCCGGCCACGTCCGAGCCGAAGCCGAGCGGCCGCTCACGCAGCGCGGCGAGCACGTTCTCGATCTCGGCGGGTGTGGCCGCCGTGAGCGCCGCAGGCGCGGCGTGCGCCTCGACGTCGAACGGCACCAGCGCGAAGCGGTCCTTCGGTGTCAGCGATTGCAGCACGCGGACGAGGTGCGCGTAGCCGCGCTCGAGCCCGGCCCAGCGGTGGCTGAACGAGGTGTCGAAGGCGATCGCGACGTCGACCGGCGCGCGGCTCGCGCTCGCGGCGGCGCCCTTCGCCGCGGCCCCGCCAGCGGGCTTGGCGTCGCTGGGCGGCAGCATCTCGAGGAGGAAGAAGCCGTCCTTCTCGGGCGGGATCTCGTCGCGGCGCTCCCACGGCGCGAGCGCGACGCCGTCCGGCAGCGCGCCGTCGACGTCGCGGAACGCGCTCAAGCGAAGCGGCGGACCGGCCGCCGGCGCGACGCGCACCGCGAGGTCGCGATCGAGCCGCACCTTCTGGCCGCTGAACGCGAGCGACGCGGCCGGCGCGGCCGCCGCCGCCGTGAGCGGCAACCCACCTGGCGACGCGGCGAGCGCCACCGCGCTCGCGTCGCCGCTCACGCGCGCCTCGAAGTGGCCGGCGACGAGCGGCTCACCGTCGGGCGGCGCGA
>CAYMQR010000576.1:0-3544 GCA_964392195.1 uncultured bacterium
CCTCGCCCTCGGCGAGCGACCGCGCCGCGGCGCCGCTCACGTCGAGCGCCGCCGGCCCCGAGAGCCCGTCGTGGGTGACGAGGACGCTGCCCGCGGCGCGGGCGAGCGGCCGGAAATGCTTGCCGCCGAGCTGCTCGTCGCTGACCCCGCGCGGCGCCACCGTGAGGATCACCGGGAAGGTGAGCCCGGCGAGCTCGCCGAGCGGCCCGCCGAGCAGCCCGCCGCCGAGCACGAGCGGCGTGAGCGCCGGCGCCCGCGGCTCGACTTGCACGCCGAGCGCCGCCGCGAAGCCGTAGCCGGCGCCGTCGGAGCCGCTCTTCGGCAGGCTGAGCCCGCCGGTCGCGACGACCACGCGCACCGCCCGCAGCACGCGCGCGCCGCACCCGATCGTGAAGCCGCCCGTGCCCGCGCCCGCGTCCGTGCGCTCGATCGCGGTCACGCGCTCGCCGAAGCCGAGTGCCACGCCGCTCTCGCGCGCCGCGTCCATGAGCGCCGCGAGCACGTCGCGCGCGCGCCCGCTCGCCGGGAAGAGCTTGCCCTGCGCCTCCTCGACGAGCGCGACGCCGCGCGACGCGAAGAAGCGCCGCACCGCGTCCGCGCCAAAGCCGGCGAGCACCGCGCGCAGGAGCGGCGGCGAGTCGCACGCGAAGTCGGTCACGCGCACCCGCGCGTTGGTGACGTTGCAGCGCCCGCCGCCCGACACCAGGATCTTGGCACCCGGACGCCGCGCGCCGTCGAGGAGCAGCACGTCGGGTGCCGCGGCGCTCGCAGCGCGGAACGAGCCGTCGGCCGCGAGCGCGCCGCGCGCGGCGAGCGCGGCGAAGAGCCCCGCGGCGCCGGCGCCGACGATCACGATCGCGGGAGTCGAGGCGTTCATCTGGCGCCGATGCCTCGCGAACGACGTCGCGCGGTCGAGTGGATGGAGGGCGCCGCTCCGTCGGCGCCGGCGATCGATCGATGCTCGGTGTTCATCCGCAGGGGCAATCCGTGGTGCGCCTCGTAGTAGTCTTCGCGGCCGATGAGCGTAAAGCCGGGAGCGCGGAGGCGGGCGGTCGTGGCGGCGAGCGGGCTCGCCCTCGCGGCGGCGCTGGTCGGCGTGCCGGCGTGCGATCCGGGCCCGTCCTCGAAGGCCCCGAGCGAGCCCGGCACCGGCGAGGTGCCGGCCGAGCTCGCGAACCTCGACCCGGCCGCGTGCCCGCCCGCCTTCCCGTGGGACGCCCACGGTTTCGACGCGCGCTACCAGCCGCCCGCCGCGCGCGACCCGCTCGGCGCGCGGCTCTTCCCGCTCTTCACGATCCTGGCGGGCGATCCCTCGCTACGCGCCGCGCTGGCGGCGGACGCGAGCCTCGCGCGCGCGAGCGCGGCGGCGCGCGCCGGGCTCACTGCTGCCGCGGCGTGTAGCGGCGAGGGCGCGTGCGTGAGCGCGGCGCTGGCGCTCGATCCGGCCGCGGCCGCGTCGTCGCGGGAGCGGCTCTTCGCTGGCTTGGGTGCCGCCGGCTCGCCGCTGGTGAGCGCGCACATGTTGCCCTCGGGGGCGTTCATGCGCTGGGCGGTGATCCCGGGCGAGTCGCCGGAGGCGCTGGTCGGCTCGGCGTACGACGACGAGATCGAGCACTCGGCGGAGCTCGCCGCCGGCTACGTGTTCGGGCTGCCGCCCGAGCGGCTCGCGCCGCTGGTCGAAGCCGTGGCCACGTCCTCGCCGAGCGACGCGCTCTGGTTCGAGCCGCTCGAGGCGCTCGCGATCGCGGGCCTGCGCGCCGAAGGCCGCGACGAGGCGGTGCGCTACGAGCCGATCGATCAAGGCGAGAACGCCGCCGCGCTCGCGCGCGTCGCGCGGATCGAGTGGAGCGCGTGGCGCTTCGGCGCGATCGTCGTCCCCGGTCAGGGACCCGAGGACCCCGACACCGTGCTCAGCCCGCTCGGCCGCCAGCGCTGCGACGTGGCGGTGAAGCGCTGGCAGGCGCGGCTCGCGCCGTTCCTGATCCCCTCGGGCGGCCACGTCCACCCCGATCGCACCCGCTACGCGGAGGCGATCGAGATGAAGCGGTACCTGATGGCGCAATACGACGTCCCCGAGGACGCGATCCTCGTCGACCCGTACGCGCGCCACACCACCACCAACGTCCGCAACACGACCCGCATGCTCCTCGACGCCGGCATGCCTCCCGACACGCCGGTGCTGGTGACCAGCGACATCGGCCAGTCGTTCTACATCGCGGCGCTGCTCAAGCCGCGCTGCGAGCGCGAGCTCGGCTACGTGCCGTGGCGCGGCGGCGCGGCGCTCGGGCGCACCGACTCGTGCCTGCGCCCGACGCCCGACGTGCTCTACCTCGACGCGAGCGATCCGCTCGATCCCTGAGCCCATGGGTGCACCCGCCCGGCGCGTGCGGCGCGCGTCGCTGGTGGTGTTCGCGGCGCTCGGCGTGATCGCCGCGCTCGCTCTCGGTGAGATCGCGGTGCGGCTGCGCGCGCGCTCGCTGCCGTGGTTCGCACAGCGGCTCCTCGAGTGGGACCCGATCCCGCTCGCCATCGAGCCGCTCGGCGTCGACGGTCTCCGGCCGCGCGCGGGGCTCGTCGTCACCTACGGCAACGGCACCACCGCCCACGAGAACGCGCTCCACTACCGCGGTCCCGAGGTGGCGCGGCCCAAGCCCGCGGGCGTGTTCCGGGTCGTCCTCATTGGCAGCTCGACCGCGCACGGCGCGTCGGTGAACGACGACGCCACGATCGACGCGTTCATGCGCGCCGACCCGTCTTGGCCGGCCAGCGCGCCGCGCCTCGAGGTGGTGAACCTGGGCTTCGACGGGCTCGACGCGGCGCGCGAGCTCGAGCGGCTGCGCGAGGAGGGGCTCGATTTCGAGCCCGACGCGGTGATCGTCCACACCGGGATCAACGACGTGCCGGTGGTCGCGCACCCGGAAGCGAGCGTCGACACGTACACGATCCTCGATGGCGCGATCCGACGCATGCGCGCGTTCGAGCAGCGCGGCGGTCCCTCGCACTGGGAGCGCGTGAAGGACGTGTCGATGCTGGCGCGAATGCCCGGCATCCTGCGCCAGGCACGCGGGGGCGGTGTCGCGGGATTCCTGCCGCCCGAGCCGCCGGCCGCGGGGCTCGTGCGCTTCCGCGAACAGGTGCGGCGCAGCGTCGAGCTGGTGCCGCCGAGCGTGCCGGTGATCCTCTCGACTCCCCCCTCGGCGATCGGCGGCAGCGTCGCGGGCGAGGGCTACGTGTTCGGCGATCCGGTCACCACCGAGCGCTATCGCGTGGCGCTCGCCGGCGAGCTGCGCGCGCTGGCGGGTGAGCTCGCCGGCGAGGGACGGCGCGTGACGTACCAGGCGCACGAGGTCGAGCGCACGCCGCGGTACTTCGTCGACGACTGCCACCTCACGCCCGACGGCAACCGCCTCCTCGCCCACGACTTCGTCGCCGCGCTCGCGCCGAACGCGGCGCCCTGATCGATCCCTGGCGCGCGACGGAGCGCGCGCGCTCCAGCCGCTCGATCCCGGTCTGGCGCCGCGTGGGTCGATCCCGGTCTGGAGGG
>CAYMQR010000577.1:0-3540 GCA_964392195.1 uncultured bacterium
GGCTACGACAAGGTGTGGAGCCTGGTGGGCGGCTTCTCCCACTGGCAGCGGGATGGTGGGACGGTGCAAGGCCCGCCGGCCTGATCGCTCCATTGGAGCGCGCCCGCTCCGTCGGGCGCCCGGCGACAGGCACGGACCGCCGGGAGGCGGTCCCGCCGAAGGCTCACTCCGCGACGATCGAGCGCCAGTCGCCGTGCTCCAGCATCGTCTGGAGCCAGCTCGCCACGGTGATCCCGTCGACCGCCACGCTGTTCAGGCCGACGTAGATCACGGTGTGGCCCTTCCCCGGGTAGAGGAAGCGCTCGTAGCGGCCCGGGTAGCGCTCGGCGAGGAGCGCGGTCTCCGAGGTGAGCGCGCTCTCGAAGTCCTCCGGCGGGATGTGCAGGAACACCGTGCCGATCACGAAGTCCTGCAACGACGAGATCGCCGCGATGCGCAGGTTGTCGTCGTGGGCGAGCTGCCAGTCGATGAAGCGGGTGACGTGGCCGTTGCCGGTGCAGTCGGTGCAGCTCTCGGGGATGAAGCGCGTGATGTTGAACTCGTCGAGGAGCCCGCGGACGAAGCTCGGGTCGCTGGGGTTGGCGAGGCCGACGCCGGCGTCGTTGATGACGTCGATGGCGGCGTCGGGCCACACGCGCCGCACCAGGAATGGCGCGACGATCGTCGAGTAGCCGCCGCCGCTCGCGCCTGCGATGAGGATGCGGCGCGGGTTGGGGAACTCGCGCTTCGCCACGTCGAGGCCGGCCGACATGTTGCGGAGACCGCGCTGGTAGCGGTCGATCACGCCATCGCCGTCGTCGTCGTGGTCGGCGTCGCCAGCGAACAGCGAGCCGTCGCAGTAGCTCAGGCTCGCCAGGTTCCACGAGCCGAGCGGCTCGCCGTCGACCGGCAGGTCGAAGAGCTGGGTCACCGCGGCGCCGAGCGCGCCCGGGATCGTGAAGGAGGACGCCACGCAGAGATCCGACCAGCAGGCGCCGCCGCCCGGGAAGAAGATGACGAGGTTCTCGGAGCCCGTGTGGCGGAAATCGGGGCGGAACGGCGAGCCGTCGAGGCACTCCGGGCCGTCGGTGGGCGCGAAGTCGTAGGCGACGAAAGCACTCTCGTCGCGCTTTTCGGTCGGCTGGGCCGTGCCCAGGTACTGGTCGATGCCGAGGTCGTAGACCTCCTGGAAGGAGGAGGCGGGGGAGTCGCGGCCGCCGCACGCGGCGGCGCCCACGACGGCCAGCAGCGAGAGCACGATGGGGAGGTTTCGCGTGCGCATGGCGACGTCTCTAGCGAGCGCCGCGCGGCGAGTCAACGAGCGCCGGCCGAGCGGCGCCGCCCCGGTGGTATCGTGGACGAGTCATGCCCGAGTCGGTCCGGCGCCCGGCCACCTACGAGGACCTGTGCAAGCTCCCCGACACGATGCTCGCCCAGATCGTCGACGGCGAGCTCGTCGCGCTGCCGCGGCCGACGATCGAGCACCAGCACACGGCATCGGTGCTCACCATCGAGGTGGGGAAGTCGTTCGGGCGCGGCCGCGGCGGGCCGGGCGGCTGGTGGATCCTCTACGAGCCCGAGCTTCATCTGGGCCGCGACATCCTCGTCCCGGACCTGGCCGGCTGGCGCCGTGGTCGGGTGCCCGAGCTTCCTGGTGGTGCGTTCCTCACGATCGCGCCCGACTGGATCTGCGAGGTGCTCTCGCCTTCGACCGCGAGCCTCGATCGAGTGCGGAAGATCCGGATCTACGCCCGCGAAGGAGTGAACCACGCGTGGCTGGTCGATCCGATCGGCCGTACCCTCGAGGTGCTGCGCCGCGACGGCGAGCGGTGGCTCCTCACGAGCAGCCACGCCGGCCACGAGACCGTGCGCGCCGAGCCCTTCGACGCCGTCGAGCTCGACCTCGCGGCGCTCTGGCTCACGCCGTCGCCGCCCGAGCCGATCGTGGCCGAGGCGGAGGCGCCGTGACGCGCCTCGACTCGCGCCGCCTCATGGTCCTCTTGTAAAGCACAAGCTATACAAAATCGTAAAGCTGATGCTGTACAAAATCGTATAGCTTAAGCTCCACACGCCGCCCGACGCCCTGGATGACGCGATTCAGGGGCTTTTCGGGGCCCTTGACGGCGCTTTTCGAGGGGTTTCGGGGAGAATTTTTCGGCCGCTGCGGCGCGGTTTTCTCGCGAGCGGCCGTACGAAATCCCGCGCTCAGCGCTCCCAGGAGTGGAGCGCTTTGCGGCCGATGTCGGTGCGGTACTGGACGCCGCGCCAGGTGATGAGCGAGACGGCCTCGTAGGCTCGGGCGATGGCGGCGGGGAGGTCGGCGCCGAGGGCGGTGACGCCGAGGACGCGGCCGCCGGCGGTGACGATGTCGTCACCGCGGCGCGCGGTGCCGGCGTGGAAGACCTTGACGTCCGCGAGCCGCGCGGCGGCGTCGAGGCCGTGAATGACGTCGCCCTTGGCGACGGTGCCGGGGTAGCCCTCGGCGGCCATCACCACGCACACGGCGGGGCGCGGGTCCCAGTCGAGCTTGACCTCGAGGCGCTCGCCGCTCGCGAGCTGCATCAGCGCGGGCACCAGGTCGCTCGTGAGCCGCATCAGGATCGGCTGGGTCTCGGGGTCGCCCATCCGCACGTTGAACTCGAGCACGTTGATGTTGTCGCCGGCGATCATCAGCCCGGCGTAGAGCCAGCCGGTGTACGGCGGACCCATGCGGAGCAACGTCTCGAGGGTAGGGTGGATGACGTCCGTGAGGACGCTCGCCTCGAGGTCCTTGGTGACGACCGGCGCCGGCGAGTACGCACCCATGCCGCCGGTGTTGGGGCCCTTGTCGCCGTCGAGCAGCCGCTTGTGGTCCTGGCTGGTGGGGAAGGGCAGCACGGTGGCGCCGTCGGTGAGGACGATGAAGCTCGCCTCCTCGCCGGGCAGGCACTCCTCGATCACCAAGGTGGCGCCGGCGGCGCCGAACACCTTCTTGCCCAGGCAGTCGTCGATCGCCGCCTCGGCCTCCTCCGCCGACGAGCACACCACCACGCCCTTGCCCGCGGCGAGGCCGTCGGCCTTCACCACCACGTTGGTGCCGCTGCGCGCCTGGCGGCGCACGTACTCCTTGGCGGGCACGGCCTCGGTGAAGACCTCGTAGGCGGCGGTCGCGACGCCGGCGTGGGTCAGCACCGACTTGGTGTGGGCCTTCGAGCCCTCGAGCTTCGCCAGCTCCATGAGTGGCCCGGCGACCTCGAGCCCGCGCTCGCGGAAGCGGTCGACGATGCCGAGGGTGAGTGGCAGCTCGGGCCCCACCACGGTGAGGCCGATCTTGGTCTCGGTGGCGAAGCGGATGAGCCCGTCGAGGTCGTCGACGGCGATGTCCACGCACGTGCCGTCGAGCGCGATCCCCGCGTTCCCGGGCGCGCAGAACACCTGCTCCACCAGCGGGCTCTGCCGGATCTTCCACACCAGCGCGTGCTCGCGCCCGCCGCTTCCGATGACCAGGACCTTCATGGCGTTCGCTCCTCAGTGCTTGAAGTGACGCATGCCGGTGAAGACCATCGCCATGCCCTGCTCGTC
>CAYMQR010000578.1:0-3537 GCA_964392195.1 uncultured bacterium
GTCGAGCGAGGCCAGCACGAGCACGACGCAGCCGAGCATGAAACGACGGCCGAGACGCGGACCTGAGGCTTGGTTCATGGCGTCATCGGCGACAACTCCACGCGGACCCGCGCATCGCAGACAGGAACTCGGCGAGGCCGACGATCCGGACCGGACCCCACTGGACGGACCTCACTCGTAGCGCGGACTCGTTCCCGGCGAAGCGGCACCCGGAAACGTACGCCGCGCCTCACGGTCGGTGCGATCGATCGCCTGGCGGGCCCGCCGATCCGCGGGCGGTCATTTAGCAGATTCCTTCGTCGAGCACATCCAGACTCCGTGCCGTCTCGCCGCGGCGAACTCGACTTCACGAGGTGACTGGGAACGCGGCCCCGTGGCGGCGGCGGCCGCATCGGACATCGGCCGACGTCACTTCTCCACCTGCGGCGTCGGCGCGTCCGGCACCGGCATGTCGGGGACGAACGATTGCATCAGGTCGAGCTGGCTCTCCTGGGTCTTCCGCCACGCCTCGAACTTCGCCATCTGGTCGGCGTCGAGCACGCCCGCGAGCTGCTTGGCAGTGGCGTCGAGCTGCTCGCGGCGCTTGTCGACCATCTTGGTCATGAGCGTCTTGGTCGAGGTCTGACCGCCGGGGCCGGCGTCCTTGGCCCAGTCGGTCGCGTCCTGATCGGGCACGAAGCTCCCCATCATCCCGAAGCCGCCGCCACGCATGATGGTCTCGGCCTGCGCGACCTGCTCGTCGCGCAACCCCACGTCGCGGGCGAAGAACGAGAACTGGCTGCGGAACGCCGTCTCCTTCTGCTCGGCGAGGTCCTTCTCCTTCGCGGCCTGGTAATCCTGGTAACGCGCGTGGCCGAGGATGCGCTCAATCTCGGCCTCGGTGCTGGTGAACGTGTCGACGGAATCCTTCGGATCGGTCTTCTCTCCACTCATCATCTTGCGCGCCATCTCCTGGCCGAGCTTGGTGCGCTCCGCGAGGACCTTCTCGAGGTCCTCGCGCTCGCGCGGCGTGAGCTTGACGGCCCGGTCCATCTGGTCGAGCTCCTGCTTCACCATCTGGTCCTGCATCTGCTGGAAGAACCCGCTCTCCATCACGCTCGCGAACAGACCCTTTCCGCCGCCATCGCCGGGCTCGGCCCCGGCCACGGCGCCCGGGCGCGCCGCCGCGCCGGCGCCTGGTGCCGCAGCGCGGGACGCGGCGCTCGCCTCGATCGCGGCCTGCAGCGCGTCGAGCCGCTTGCCGAGGTCATCGAGCTCGCCCTTCATCTCGAGCTGCACCTTGCGCGAGCGCCCGAGCTCCTCCACGAGTCGCGCGCGCTCGCCTTCCTCCCACCACAAGGCTCCCGCGGCCCCCGCGCTGACGACCACCAGCAACGTCCATGCGATCCGGCTCGACATGCGCTCCTCCCGTGACGGGTCCGGCGAACGTCCGAGTCTACGCCACCGCGAGCCCGGCCGAGCCGCGCCACCCGCGGGTGGCTCGCGTCGATTTCATTGACGGCCTTCCGGGTGTGTCCGTATCGTGACGCCGCCTCGCCCCCCCCACGCACGAGCACGGCTCGGAACCCCGCTTGTCGCCCGCCGTCGACACCATCCGCCACGCCTGGTTCCGGTTCGTCGACCGGATCGTCCCCACCGACCTGCTCCACGCCGACCCCGAGTCGCTGCGCAAGGCCCGGCTGCTGGTCAGCTTCTGGGCGGCGATGCAGGTGTGGGTCCCACCCTTCCTGCTGGTGCTGCCGCGCCTCGGGCTGACCTGGGTGGAGCGCCCGCTGTGGGTGGCGTTCGCCCTCGGGCTCGTCACGCCCACGCTGCTTCGCCGCACCCGCTCGGTGGTTGTCGCGGGCAACTATTTCACCGCCTGCCTGTTCGGGTTCGTGACCTACTTCGCGCTGCGTTCGGGCGGGCTGCACTCACCCGCGCTGCTCTGGCAGCCGGTGGTCATCATGGCGGCGGTCACGCTCGTCGGGGTGCGCTCGGCGATCGCCTGGACGCTGGTGTGCGTGCTCGAGGTCCTGTGCTTCCTCGCCGCCGCGAGCGACGTGGCGGCGGCTCCGCCGGCCCTCGGTCCATCGGGCGAGCGGCTGTTCCTGGTCATCGGGCTCGCCAGCCTCGACGGCCTCGTGCTCTTCCTCTCGCAGGTCTACGAGTCCTACAAGAACGCGGCGCTGGTCGCGCTCCAGGAGGCCAAGAGCGAGATCGAGGTCGCGCGGCTTCGCGCCGAGGACGCGAGCCGCGCCAAGAGCCAGTTCCTCGCCAACATGAGCCACGAGATCCGCACGCCGCTCAACGCGGTGCTCGGCATGACCAGCCTCCTGCTCGACACCCGCCTCGACGAGACCCAGCGCGACTACGTCGAGACCGCTCAGGCGAGCGGCGAGCACCTGCTCGGGCTCATCAACGACATCCTCGACTTCTCCAAGATCGAGGCCGGGCGGCTCGAGCTCGAGCACGTGCCGTTCGACGTCCGCGAGACCGTCGAGGAGGCGCTCGACGTGGTGGCGTTCAACGCCAGCAAGAAGGGCCTCGAGCTCGGCGCGCTCGTCGAGGAGCACGTACCGGCCGCGCTGGAGGGCGACTCCGGCCGCGTCAAGCAGGTGCTGGTCAACCTGCTCGACAACGCCGTCAAGTTCACCGAGCGCGGCGAGGTGACGGTGCACGTCGACGCGCGCCCGAGCGAACGCGCCGGACTGTTCGAGCTCACGTTCGCGGTGCACGACACCGGCATCGGCATCGCCGAGGAGCACCGCGCGCGGATCTTCGGGGTGTTCTCGCAGGTCGACGCGTCGAGCACCCGGCGCTTCGGCGGCTCCGGCCTCGGGCTCGCGATCTCGAAGCGGCTCGCCGAGATGATGGGCGGCAAGATCTGGTTCGAGAGCACCCCCGGGAAGGGCTCGATGTTCGCGTTCAGCGTGCTCGCGCCCAGGATCGAGGGCGCCACCGACCGCCTGGATCGCCGCGACGCGGGCCCGCTCCTCGGCCGGCGGGTGCTGATCGTCGACGACAACGACACCAACCGGCGCATCCTGAGCGCCTTCACCACCTCGATGGGGATGGTGCCCCGCGACACCGGCTCGCCCACCGAGGCGCTGCGCTGGCTGGGTGCGGACGGCGAGCCGTTCGACGTCGCCATCCTCGACTTCCAGATGCCCGAGATGGACGGCGCCGAGCTCGCCGCCCGCATCCGCGCGCTGGCGGGTCGTGGCCACTTCCCGATCGTCCTCGCCACCTCCTCGCTGGGGCGGACGGCGCGCGAGAGCGCGATCGCCGCACCCGGCTTCACGGCCTACCTGGTGAAGCCCGTGAAGCGGGCACACCTCCAGGCGCTGCTGCTGCGCGCGCTCGGCGACGGCGTCGTCGCGGTCGAGCCCGCGCCGCGCGACGCGGAAGTGTCGGCGGCGACGGACGCCGCCGCGCCGGCCCCCGCCCCCGACGCCGACTCCACCGCCACGCCCGCCGCGCTGCCGCCGCTGCGGGTGCTGCTCGTCGAGGACAACCCCATCAACCAGAAGGTGGCGCTCGCGATGCTGTCGCGGC
>CAYMQR010000579.1:0-3529 GCA_964392195.1 uncultured bacterium
CGCCTTTCGTGTTTGGAGCGTCACGGGGCTTCGCCCCTGCTCCGTCGCCGACCCCAGGGTCGTCCGGCGCGCACGACGGAGCAGCCGGTGACGATCCCCCGGCCCAGGGTCGCCCGCGTCGCGAGGATGCGCTACGGTCCCGGGATTTACGCGTCGAGCGAACGCGGGTGTAGGGACGGAGGCGGGGGTCGCCGCGTCACGACACGAGCCGCTCGCCGCCAGGAGCGACGTCGTGCGCAACAACATCGTGCATCCCGGTGCGGGCGAGCTGACCTACGAGATCCGCGCGATCGTCGAGATCGCGGACCAGCTCCGCGCCCTGGGTGTCGCGACCCGGATGGAGAACATCGGCGACCCCGTGTCGAAGGGGGAGCGCCTGCCCGCGTGGCTCAAGGAGATCGTCGCGCACCTCGCCCTCGAGGACTCGAGCTACGCGTACTGCCCGTCCAAGGGCGTCCTCGAGACCCGCGAGTTCCTCGCCGCCCGCGTCAACGCGCGTGGCGGCATCCGCATCGGCGCCGACGACATCCTGTTCTTCAACGGGCTCGGCGACGCCATCCAGAAGGTCTACGGACTGCTGCGCCGCGAGACCCGCGTCATCGGCCCGTCGCCGACCTACTCGACCCACTCCTCCGGCGAGGCCGCGCACGCCGGCCAGCACCCGGTCTGCTACCGCCTCGACCCCGAGCGCAACTGGTTCCCGGACCTCGCGGACCTGCGCCTCTCGGTCAAGTACAACCCGGCGATCTCGGGGATCCTCATCATCAACCCCGACAACCCGACCGGCGCGGTGTACCCCGAGCAGGTGCTGCGCGAGATGGTCGCGATCGCGCGCGAATACGACCTCTTCATCGTCGCCGACGAGATCTACGCCAACCTGGTGTTCGACGGGCAGCGCACCGCGCAGCTCGCCGACGTCATCGGCGACGTGCCGGCGCTCTCCATGAAGGGCATCTCGAAGGAGGTGCCGTGGCCGGGCTCGCGGTGCGGCTGGATCGAGGTCTACAACGCCGACAAGGACGCCACCTTCGCGCGTTACGTGCGTAGCCTCGCCGACTCCAAGATGGTCGAGGTGTGCTCGACCACGCTGCCGCAGAAGGCGATCCCGCAGCTCCTCGAGCACCCCGAGTACCAGGGCTACCTCGACCAGCGCCGGCGCCGCTACGCGCGCCACGCCGACATCGCCTACCAGCTCCTGCGCGCCGTGCCCGGCCTGCGCGTGAACCGCACCAACGGTGCCTTCTACATGAGCGTCGTGTTCGAGGACGGCGTGCTCGACGGCACCCAGACCCTGCCGATCGCCAACGCCGAGGTGCGCGCGCTGGTCGAGCGCATCACCTCGGCCGACGGCGTCGCCCTCGACAAGCGCTTCGTCTACTACCTGCTCGCCTCGACCGGCATCTGCGTGGTGCCGCTGTCGTCGTTCTGGACGCCGCTCCAGGGCTTCCGGCTCACGCTGCTCGAGCAGGACGAGGCGCTGTTCACCGACACCATCCGCACCATCGGCGAGAGCGTCGGCGCCTACCTGCGCTCGAGCACCTCACCGCTCAGGCGTGCGCCGACCACGCGGCCGGCGGCCTGATCACGGCGGGGCGGGCGGGGCCGCGGCGCGGGCCGCGTCAGCAGCCCACCGCCAGCAGCTCCGCGACGGCGTGTACCAGCTCGCCGTCGCGAGCGGCCGACGACAGGAAGAGCGTCCAGCTCACCTGCACGTTGTAGTGGTCGACGCAGTCGACGAGCAGGTCGACCCGCGTGTCACCGTCGAGATCGCCGGCCCACAAGAGGTCACATCCGCCCATGCCTTGCTCGAGGCCGCTGAAATCGGAGGGCACGTCGAGGGCCTGCGATCGGCCATCGGGTGCGCGGAGCATCAGGTGGTAGTCACGAACCATCGGGTCCGTGCCATGGAACTCGGTCGCGGCCGCGGTGCCGAGCGCGACCAGCTCGGCGTCCTCGACCCGCCGAGCCCGAAGCGGTAGCTGGATCCCTGGCAACAGCTTCGTGGCCGACGCGTTCACGGTCGGCACCGCGCCGGCCTTCAATCCGCTGAGACCCCGAACCAAGAAGATCGGCTGGCGGGTGCCGTCGGCGCGCACCGCCTTGCTGGTCCAGACGCTCGGGTTCCCACCTTCGGAAGCCGGCGGATCGCCGGCAAGACCGTCCTCGACGTGCCCGACCTTCAGCCGGACCCGCTGGAGCGTCCCCTGCGGACCGTCTCGGAACAGGCCGAACCACGCCTGCCCGGTCTCGGCCGCCGTCTCGTCGGAGTGGTAGGTCGTACCGGGCTTGACGATCTCGATCGTCCGCGGCGTGCTCTCGCTCGACTCGCCGGCCGCGGCGCTCGCGGCCATGAGCACCGAGCCGAGGAGCACGACGCGCGTCGCGGCCCGCCACGCCCCATACTACTGCACGAACCTGGTGACCCCGCCGGGAGTTGAACCCGGGCTTCCGGCTTGAAAGGCCAGCGTCCTAACCGTTGGACTACGGGGCCGTGCGGGAGCGGCCGAGCGCCGCGGTTGCCGCGAAGCGCGGAGATTAGCCCGATCGGCGCGCGGGTGGCGAGGGATCCTCGAACGTCCGACGGAGGTAGACTGTCGCGCGTGACGAACGTTGCTGACGCCGTCGCGGCCGAGCGCTTCCGGGTCGCGCTCGATCTGTTCGACGCCGGTGTCGAGCTGATGCGAGGAAACCTCCGGCGGGCGCATCCGGACGAGACGGACGAACAGATCTCGTCGCGTCTCGGAGCTTGGCTGCGCGAGCGCCCGGGCGCCGAACTGGGCGACTGTCCAGGACGCCTCGTCGACTGGCCTCCGCGACCCGGATGAGTCGCCTTGGTCGCCTCGTCGAGACGGTGGGTGCCGATCTCCGCCGGCTCGGGTTCCGGTGGGCGCTGGTCGGCGGCTTCGCCGTCTCGGTTCGCGCCGAGCCACGGTTCACCCGCGACATCGATCTGGCGGTCGCGGTCCGGGACGATGTTGACGCCGAGACGCTCGTTCGGGAGCTGAGCGGTCGCGGCTACCGGGTGCTTGCGCTGGTCGAGCACGAGCGAGCGAAGCGTCTCGCCACCGTTCGGCTGACGCCGCCCGGCGAGGTCGAGGGCGGGGTGGTCGTCGACCTGCTGTTCGCGTCGTCGAGCCTCGAGCCGGAGCTCGTCGCCAGCGCCGACTCGCTGGAGGTCTTCCCGGGCGTTCGGGTACCCGTCGCGCGAGTTCCGCACCTGATCGCGCTCAAGCTGCTCGCGCGGGACGACGACCGAAGGCCTCAGGATCGCGTCGACCTTCGAGCGCTGCTCGCCGTGGCGAGCTCGGCCGACATCGCCGAAGTCAGGAGCCTGCTGGCCTTGGTCTCTCAGCGGGGTTTCGACCGCGGCAAGGACCTGGTCGCGGATCTCGATACGCTGCTCGCCGCGCGGCGTTCTTGACGGCGGGTTGGATCCCGGCCGGCGCACGCCTCGTCGCGGCCCGCGCTCAGGCCGTCGACTCCATCACGTCCTGGATGGCGGTGCCGTCGTGGTGCGCGGCCTCGAGGC
>CAYMQR010000580.1:0-3495 GCA_964392195.1 uncultured bacterium
GGTTCACGATCCGTTCGACGATGACCGCCAGGGTGGCGGTGGGGCTGGTGCTGGCGGCGCTGGTCGCGCCGTCGCTGGCGGGGGCCGAGAAGCTGGTGCTCGCGTGCCAGGAGGACGACATCAAGGGCGGCCCGACGGCACCGCCTTCGATGCAGACGATCACGGTCGACACCGCCAAGCCGGCGAGCGTCGAGGTCAAGGCCCCTTACGGCGCGCTCAAGCTGCCGGCGACCGTTCGCCAGAACGAGGTCGCCACGCAGGTGAGCGCCGTCGGGTCCGGCAAGGCGCGGATGCCCGCCAAGGGCGCCGTCGACGCCTGCCTCGCCAAGGGGAAGCCGCAGCCGGCGGGGCAGCCGCTCGACGTGTGGGCCGCCCAGACCTGCCGCCTCCACGCGGACCTCACGCCCGAGCCGGTGGCGGTGGACGTGACGGTCGAGATCACGATCCTCGAAGGCGACGTCACCACCACCATCGAGCGCCGCTACGCGGGCGACGACGCCTCCGCCGTCGAGCGCTACGCGATGCCCTCGCGTCCCATCTGCAAGGTCGAGTCGCGGAGGTGAGCGGGCCACCGCTGGCCGCGAGGCCGCCGCGCCGCACCGCGCTCGCGGCGGTGTGCGCCGCGGTGGCGTTGCTCGCGGGCAGCCCGGTCCGGGCCGAACCGCCCGCCTGCGTCGCCGAGCGCGAGCCCAACGACTCGCCGGCGACGGCGCTCGCCGTGACGGGCTCGTTCTGCGTCGCCGGGGCGCTCACCGACCGCGACACCGACACGGTCCGCTTCACGGTGCCGGCGGACCTCGCGCCGCGCGGCTGGAAGGTGTCGCTCGACACCTCGTTCGCGGCCACCACGCGGCTCATCGCGATGCGCGCCGAGGTGGGCTCGGACGGCCAGCCCACCACCGCCAACGAGGCGTTCCGGCTCAGCTCCGACGAGAACGCGTCGAGCGCCACCCTCGACGGGGTGCTGCTGCGCGGCGGCAGCTACGTGCTGTTGATCCAGACCAACGGCGGCGGTCCGTACCAGCTCCGCGTCGAGGCGGGGCCACCCGCGGAGGCGAGCGAGCGCGAGCCCAACGACGTGCCCACCCAGGCGAGCCCGCTCGCGTTCGGCGTCCGCACCGCCGGCGATCTCCTCGGCTCGGAGGACCAGTTTCGCTTCACCGTGAGCGAGGCCGACACCCGCCGCAGCCTCTCGCTCGGCGTCGCCGGCCCGGTCGGCGAGTGGCTCTCGGTGGAGCTGCGCAAGCCCGGCGGCGACGTGGTGCTGTCGCACTCGGAGCGGATGGCGGGTCCGGTCGCGCTCTCCGACCTCGGCCTCGAGCCGGGCGATTACACGGTGCGTCTCTACCCGGGCGCCGTCGACCCCAGCCCCTACTGGCTGACGCTGACGGCGGGCCTACCGCGCAACCCCGGCCGCGAGGACGAGCCCAACGGCAGCGCCGTACTCGCGAAGCCGCTCACGCTCGGCAAGCCGTCCGGCGGGCGGATCGGCTGGACCGACGACGTCGACGTGTGGGCGATCCCACCCGACCCGCGCTTCGCGGGCAAGCGGGTCGAGCTCAAGCTCGAGAGCCCGGCGCGCGCCGCCCGCCGGCTGTGCCTGAACGACGCCTCCGGCGAGCCGCTCACGTGCCGCAACGCGCAGAGCGTGAAGCTGCCGGCGCTCTCGCTCGGCGCCGGCCCGTACACCGTCACGGTGTCGGGCGCGCTCGATCCGCGCCAGCCCTACACGCTCACGCTCAGGCTCGCCGGCACCGACGAGCCCGACGTCGAGGCCGAGCCCAACGACCTGGCGCGGCTCGCCACGCCGGTCGAGATCGGCCGAACCGTCCGCGGCCGCCTCGAGAGCGACGACGTCGACTTCCTCCGCTTCCGCGTCGCGGGCGCGCCCCAGCTGTGGCGGGTCACCTCGAAAGGCGGGGGCGTGACGTCGCTCGCGATCCTCGACGTGCGCCAGTCGGTGGTGGGCGCGGCCGCGCTCGCGCCCGACGCCGTGCGCGCGATCGCCGCCGCGGCCACCGCCGGCACCACCGGCCCCTCGACCACGGTGGAGACCTCGGACGCGCTGCTCTTGCCCGGCGAGTACTGGGTGCGGATCGAGGGCCGCGATGCCGACTACGAGCTCGAGGCGCGCGCGGTCGGCGCGCCCGACCCCAACGCCGAGCGCGAGCCCAACGACAACGACCGCCAGGCGCACCGGCTAGCGGTCGGCGTGCCGCGCAGCGGCTCGCTCGAGGACGACGCCGACCACGACGTCTACCGCTTCTCCCTCGCCGGTCCGGCGCACGTCGCGCTCGAGGTGGTGCCGCCGCCCGGCGCGGTGATCGACACCGAGCTCGAGTGGGGCTACCCGTCGAGCAAGCGCCCCGCCTTCCGCGCCCGCGAGCGCGCCGCCGTCTACGACGCCTACCTCGAGCCCGGCGACTACACCGCGAACCTCCACGCCTCCGTCCCCAAGCCCGGCCGCTACAAGATCACCCTCACGCAGCGCTCGCCGTTCGACCTGCCCGCCGACCGCGAGCCCAACGACAGCCCGCAGCAAGCCGCGCCGCTGCCGGGGAACCACGCCGTCGACGGCGACCTCGGCGAGCGCGGCGAGGTGGACTGGTTCGTGCTCCCCGTGCTCGACCGCGCTGGCCCCCTGCGCGCGCTGGTGGAGGGTGACGACGTGCGCCCGGAGCTGGTGGTCGGCGGGCAGCCCATGGAGGGGCGCTTCGACTGGGGCACCCGCCGCTTCGAGGCCGAGCTGCCCGCGGGCGCGGTCGCCAAGCTCGGCGTCCGCGGCGTGGGCCCCTATCGGCTGCGCGTCGAGCTGCCGAGCGGTCCGCCGCCGGCGCCGCCCCCGCCGCCGTTGCCGGTGACGGTGACCGTCGACCTCGGCGCCGCGCCGGTGGCGGCGTTCTGGACCCGCGGCCAGCGCGTGCGCGGCACGGTGGAGGTCGTGAGCACGGCGCGCGAGCCCCTCGACCTCGCGCTCGACGTGTCGAGCAGCCACTTCGCGTACCGGCCCACGCTCGCGACGCCGACGCTCCGCCTCGCCGCGGGCGCGCGCGAGCGGGTGCCGATCGAGGTCACGGTGCAGCCCGACGCGTGGGCCGACCGCGAGATCCAGCTCGCGGTGCGGGCCATGCGCGCCGCGGACGGCGCGACGGCGGGCGCCCTGGCGCGGCTGGTCGCCGACCCGATGGCGCCGCCGCAGAACGAGGAGACGGCGTTCCCGATCCCGCCCGAGCTGCTCGGCGGCTTCGACGTCGCCTCGAGCGCGCTGGGCGGCGTGGTGGTCGGCTCCACCGACGAGCGCGACGGCGAGCAACGCGCGCTGCTCCACGACGGCCTCATGTCGACCGGCGGCTACCGGGTGCGGGCGGACACGCTCCCGCAGTCGCTGACCGTGCGCTTCGGCGGCGACCGTCCGTGGCCGGTCCGCGGCATCGCGATCCATCCCCAGCTCGCGGGCCAGCTCTATCCGGCCGAGCAGCTCGCCGACTTCGAGCT
>CAYMQR010000581.1:0-3494 GCA_964392195.1 uncultured bacterium
GGAGATGGGCACTGAGTTTCTCGGGGGGCTGTTCCAGCCCCCCGCCGCGCCGGCGATACGCGATGACGCCACGACGCGACACCGCTCGATCCCGGTAGGTCGCCAGCCCCGAGTCGGCTCGCGGTTGCTCAGGGGCCGAAGGCCCCGTGCCGTCGCTCTGCGACGGGCCTGTCGTCGGGTCCATTCGTTCCGCGAAACGGGCTCCTGCGATCCCGCGTCCCGATCTGGGAGGGCAACGGGCGGTCGTAGCGCGGGGGCTCGTCCCCCGCCAGCCGTCGTCTGTCGGGGACGAGCCCCCGCACTACGAAGACCGGCCTGAAACGGGCCATTCTCGGCCCTATCGGGGCCTTCCGCCGGCCCCGGATTCGAGCCTTTGCTGGTGAATATCAGAAAACGTTGCTAGCAAGGATCAGCAAGCCTTGCTAGCGATCACTAGCAAGCCGTGACGCGCCTTTCAGCCCTTCGCCGGCCGCGCCGCGTACTTGAGGACGCGCACCTTCTCGATCGTGACGAGCCCCTCGGCGACCATCTCGTCGAGGATCGCGGTCAGCGCGTCGAGCCGCTCCTCGCTCTCCACGATCTCGATCAGGATCGGCAGGTCGGTCGAGAGCTCGAGGAGCCTGGAGGTGTGGAGCACGCTGTGGGCGCCGAAGCCGGCGAGGCCGCGGAACACCGTGGCGCCCGCGAACCCGTCGCGGCGCAGCCGCTCGAGCAGCGCGCTCCACAGCGCCTGGCCGTGCCAGCGATCGCTCTCGCCCACGAAGACCCGCACCAGGTGCTGCTCGCCGGTGAGCACGCGCATCGATCGCCTCCCTCTCAGCCGCCCGTCACGGCCCGCCCCGCGGCCAGCCCGGCGAGGCCGGCGGCGAGGCACGCCACCACGGTGGCCAGCCCGTTCGCGACGCCGAGCCGCCACTGGCCGCCACTGAAGAGCCCGAGCGTCTCGTAGTTGAAGGTCGAGTAGGTGGTGAGCCCCCCCATGACGCCGGTGGTCAGGAAGAGCCGTGTGCTGGGCGAGATCAGGGCGCTCGCGAGCCCGACGTGCATGATCAGCCCGATCAGGAACGAGCCGAGCACGTTCACCGTCAGCGTGCCGTACGGGAAGCCGGCGCCCAGCCAGCGCAGCATCCCCTGCGAGATCAGGTAGCGCGCGCCGCCGCCGAGGGCGCTCCCCAGGCACACGAGCAGGAGCCGGTCCATGGCCGATGCGCGTCCCGCCGGTGCTCAGTGGAGGTGGCCGGTCGCGGACGCGGCGCAGATCGCCGCTCCCGCGATCACCCGGTAGATCACGAAGGCGCGGAACGTGTGGGTCTTCACGTGGCGCAGGAACCACGCCACCACGCCGCCGGCGGTCACCATCGCGGTCACGAAGCCCACGCTCAGGACTCCCCACTGCTCGCCGGTGAGCGGCGTGTGGTGCTTGAGCAGCGAGTAGCCGGCGGCGGCGAACATCGTCGGGATGCTGAGCAGGAAGCTGAAGTCGGTGGCGGTGGTGCGCGCGACGCCGCCGAGCAGCCCGCCCATGATCGTGGCGCCCGAGCGCGACACGCCCGGCACGAGGCTCACCACCTGCGCCACGCCGATCCCGAGCGCCTGGCCGGGCGTCACGTCGTCGAGCTCGCGGGTGGTACCGCGGTCCTTGGTGATGCGCTCGATGACCTCGATCGCGATGCCGCCCAGGATCAGCGCCAGCCCGATCGGCAGCGCGTGCTCCATGAGCGCGTCGACCTTCTTCTTGAGCGTCACGCCGGCGATCGCCGACGGCACGAACGCGAGCCCCACCAGGATGAGCGGGTGGCGCAGCTTGGCGGCGAGCCCACCGGGCGTCCTGGAGAAGAACGTCGTGACGAAGCGCGCCAGCGTGCGCCAGTAGAGCAGCACCACGGCGAGGATCGCGCCGAGCTGGATGACGATCGTGAAGAGCTTCCAGAACGGGTCCTGCTCGAGGTCGAGCCCGAGCATCTGCTCGAACACCAGCATGTGGCCGGTCGAGCTGATCGGCAGGAACTCGGTGATGCCCTCGACGATCCCGATCAGCACCGCCAGCAGGTAGTCGTTCATCGTCTCGGCTCCTCCGGGGCGGCGGGAGGCTCGGCGCCCGGCGCGAAGAGCGCGCGAGGATGGCGCGCGCCTCGAAGCGGGGGCAAGGCGCGCCGCGCCCCCGGCCCGCCGTCCGTCCGGGCTAGCAGGCTGCTGAAAAACTCGCGGCTGCGAGTTTTTCGCGCCTGTCGATGTCTCCTCGGGGGTCTGTTCCAGACCCCCGCCCCGCAAAAAAAAACGCGGTTTTTGCGGGGCCCCACCCCCAAGCCGCCTCGCTACGCTCGTCGACGCGCCTCTGGCGCGTGGCTTTTTCAGCAGCCTGCTAGGACGAAGCGCGCCCCAGCAACATTCGAGGGAAGAGCAGCCGATCGAGCAAGGTGGCGCGCAAGCTGGCGAGCGGCTCGCGCGGCGAGCGCGACCAGCGCCGCACGAAGTAGGCCGCGGTCGCGAGCGCGATCCGCGGCCGCGTCACGAGCATCCAGGTGGCGTCGCGGCCGAGCCACCTGAGCGAGCGCGCCATGAACCGGTCGCGCAGCTCGAGCAGCTCCTCGGCGCGGAACTCGGGCGTGGTGATGTGCGGGAACGGGTGGGTGTGGGCGGCGATGCTGGCGCGGCTCGCGGCGCTCGCCAGCGGCGCGGTCAGGTAGCCCTCGCGGGTGGCGATCTCGTGGACGCGGGTGCCCACGTGCGGCTCGACCACGTTCACGTGCGGCACCACCCCGTACTCGCGGAGCAGGAAGCCGGCGAAGTCGAGGGTGCGCTGGAGCGTGGCGCGGGTCTCGCCGGGCAGCCCGAGCAGGTAGAACGCGTGCACGTCGAGGCCGACCTTGCGGCACGCCTTCGCCGCCGCGACCACGCTCTCGAGGTCGAGGCGCTTGTCGACGATCCGCTCCAGCACCTCGGGGTCGCCGCTCTCGACCCCCAGGATCATGTAGGTGCAGCCCGCCGCCTTGGCGAGCGCCACGAGGTCCTCGTCGAGGTCGTCGGCGCGCACTCCGTTCGGCGTGTCCCACGTCACGTCGCTGAACTCGCTGCGCAGCCCCTCGAGGATGCGGCGGAAGCGCGCGCGGTTGGCGGTGACGTTGTCGTCGTTCACGTGCAGGTGGCGCACGCCGTAGCGCGAGCGCAGCATCCGCACGTGCTCGATCACGTATTCGGGGCTGTGGGCGCGGAACGCGTGGCCGGCGAGCCTGGGTGCGTCGCAGAACGAACACCGGTACGGACAACCGCGGCTGGTGATGATCGAGACACGCCGGTTCGATCCCGGCCGCCCGAACGCGAACTTGCTCGCGAAGCCGCGCTCGAAGAGCGCGAAGTAGCGCTCGAGGTCCACGCGGTGATAGGCGGGGAAGGGCAGCGAGTCGACGTCCGCCACGCGCTCCGGGGGCGCGCCGTGGACGACCACGCCGTCGCGCCGGAAGACCGCGCCCGGAACGAAATCGAGCGGCTCGCGG
>CAYMQR010000582.1:0-3477 GCA_964392195.1 uncultured bacterium
GGTTGGGCGTCCTCGCCCCGGGCGCGCCGGCGCGCCCGCCGCCCCCCCCCCCCCGGGGGGGGGGGGGGGCTGGGTCGGTGACGGAGCACCGACGCTCGAGCCCCGCGCCACGGAGCGATCGGCCGACGCTGCGTCCCCGCGCCGCGGGTGAGGTGCAGCGAACGCGACGGCGCGCGAAACGAGGATCTTCACATCACGCCATTGAATATCATCACAATGCGCCATCTAAATCAGGTACCAATCGCTATCCATTTGAGCTGAAACGACCTCGAAAAGTGCCGAAAACGGGCTCCCTGGGCCCTGGAATGCGGTATTTCTCGCGCGTTTCGCAGGTGAACAGCGCGCTGGGCGCGCGCGATCCCTCGCCGGGCCGTCCCGCCGACCTTCCCTCCGCTTGCCGCGAGCGGTGCCTTGCCGCTATCCGAAGGCGACATGGGCCCGAGCGACCTGACCGTCCCGTTTGCCACCGACGCCACGCGCCGCCGTCCGGCGCCGTACGCGGCCGAGCGGCTCTACGTGAAGACGCTCCTCAAGCTGGTGGCCGGGCTGCTCGAGGCGGTGAGCGAGAGCGACGAGGTGGTGGCGGCGGAGGTCGCCGGGCTGCCCGACGGGCTCGTCGCCGAGATGAGCGTGTTCGGCGCGCCGGACGTGGGGCTGCGCGTCCAGGTCCGCGGGCGGCGGCTCGTGGCGCGCGACTTCGAGGGCGCGGGCGACGAGGCGGCGCCGCGCATCGAGATCGTCTTCAAGCACATCACCAACGCGTTCCTGGTGTTCAGCTTCCAGGAGGGCACGGCGGTGGCGTTCGCGCACGGCCGCATGGTGATCGAGGGCGACCTCGCGCACGCCATGCGGCTGGTGCGCTGCCTCGACCGCTGCGAGACGATCGTGCTGCCCAAGCTGATCGCCGAGCGCGCCGTGAAGACCCTGCGCGAGCTGCCGCTGGCCGAGCAGCTCCCGCTCGCGGCGCGCACCCTCGGTGGGCTGGCGCGGGTGCTGGTGAAGGGGGTCCGATGAGCCACGGCTACTACGAGTTCCATTGCCCGGTGAAGGTGCTCGCCGGCCACCACGCGCTGGAGCAGGTGCCGTTCGAGCTGGCGACCCTCGGCGTGAAGCGCCCGCTGCTCGTGACCGACGCCGGCGTGCGGCGCGCCGGGCTGGTGGACGTGGTGACCGCCGCGCTCGAGGCGGGTGGCCTCAAGGCGGTGCCGATCTTCGACGCGATCCCGCCCGACTCGTCGAACACCGTGGTGGCGAAGGCGGCGGAGTATTCGCGCGACCACCGCTGCGACTCGCTGGTGGCGCTCGGCGGCGGCTCGGTGATCGACACCGCCAAGGCGGTCAACGTGCTCACCAGCCTGGGCGGGGACGACATCCACGCCTACGCGGGCAGCGGCAAGATCGCCCGCAAGCTCACGCCGCTCTTCGTGCTGCCGACCACCAGCGGCACCGGCTCCGAGGTCACCAACGTCTCGGTGGTGAAGGACGAGCTGACCGGGCTCAAGCAGAGCTACCAGTCGCCGTTCCTGATGCCGGACGCGGCGGTGCTCGACCCGCGCCTCACGCTCGGGCTGCCGCCCTTCTTCACGGCGGCGACCGGCATGGACGCGCTGACGCACGCGATCGAGTCCTACGTGTGCATGCAGAAGAACCCGCTCAGCGACGCGTTCGCGGTCAAGGCGATCGAGAAGATCGCGCGCAACCTGGTGATGGTGCTGGAGTCGCCGAAGGACGCCGAGGGGCGGCTCGAGCTCGCGCAGGCGGCCACCTTCGCCGGCATCGCGTTCTCGAACTCGATGGTCGGGCTGGTCCACGCCCTCGGCCACACCACCGGCGCCGTCGCGCATCTGCCGCACGGCGTGTGCATGAACGTGTTCCTGCCCTACGTGCTCGAGTTCAACCTCGACGTGCGCCGCGACGCGATCGGCGAGCTGCTCTTGCCGCTCGCCGGCGCCGAGGTGTTCGCGCGCACACCGGTCCCCGATCGCGCCAACGCGGCGATCGCGCGGATCCGCAAGATCCGCGACGAGCTCTACCGCCTGGCCGAGCTGCCCCGCACCCTCGCCGAGACCGGCAAGGTGAAGCGCGAGGACCTCGCGCGGATCGCCGAGCTGTGCGTCGACGACGCGGCGCTCGCCATGAACCCCAAGGACGTGAGCCGCGCGGAAGCGCTCGCCGTGCTCGAGCGCGCGTACGGCTGAGCGCCGCCGCCGCGCCCGCGACCCACCCCACCCCGGAAGAGAGGCCCACCCATGGAGCGAATCGACATCGACGTCACGTTCCGGCGCTCCGTCGCCGAGCTCTTCGCGCTGCTCTCGGACCACGAGAAGCTCGGCCCCGTGCTCGGCGCCAGGATCAGGCGCATCCACGACGGCCAGGGGCACGTGAACGGGCTCGGCTCGGTGCGACTGCTCCACATCGGGCCGCTGCCGAGCTTCGAGGAGACCGTCACGGCGTTCCGGCC
The DNA here is from genome assembly GCA_964392195.1 of uncultured bacterium. Taxonomy (GTDB): domain Bacteria; phylum JADJOY01; class JADJOY01; order JADJOY01; family JADJOY01; genus JADJOY01. Next base: position 2,462 of record CAYMQR010000582.1, read on the forward strand.
CGACGAGCTGATCGAGTACCGGATCAGCCGCGGCACGCCGCTCAAGAACCACAAGGGCACGATGCGGTTCTCGATCACGCCCGAGGGCGGCTCGCGGCTCCACTACACGATCGAGTTCGAGTCGAAGGTGCCGCTCCTCGGCCCGGTGATCCGCGCCGGTCTCGAGACCGGGCTGCGCAAGGGGCTCGCCAAGCTGCGGTGACGGGAGACGCGATGCCCGACGGCACGCCTCGCCTCGTCCACTTCCGCGTGTCGCACTACAACGAGAAGGTGCGGTGGGCGCTCGACCACAAGCGCTGGCCGCACCTCCGCGAAGCTCAACTCCCCGGGCTCCACGTGCCGCGGGCGCGCTGGCTGACCGGGCAGAGCAAGCTCCCCATCCTGATCCTCGACGGTCGGGCGCTGGCCGGATCGAACCGGATCCTCGAGGAGATCGAGCGGCGCCGGCCCGATCCGCCGCTCTTCCCGGCGGGCGCGCGCGAGCGCGAGCGCGCGCTCGCCCTGGAGGCCCACTTCGACGACGAGGTCGCGCCCGACCTGCGCCGCTTGTTCTGGTCCGCCTACATCGACGACGCCGCGGCCTGCGCGCGGATGGCGGCGGACGGCTTCGCGCCGGCGGCCGAGCGTGGGTTCCGGGCGCTGTGGCCCGTCCTGCGGCCGGCCTTCCGCCGCAACATGGGGCTCGGGTCCGAGCACGTGGCTCGCGCGCGGGCGCGGCTCGCGGGCCACTTCGACCGGCTGGAGGCGGAGCTCGGACCCGGTGGATACCTGGTGGGCGAGCGCTTCGGCGTCGCCGACCTGACCGCCGCGGCGGTGATGACCGCGATCATCCGCCCGCCACAGTTCTCGTATCCGCTACCGGAGCCGTGGCCGCATGCGCTCGTGGAGCTCCGCGCGAGCGTCGCCGGTCGGCCCGGGTTCCGCTGGGTGCTGGACGTCTACGAGCGCCATCGCGGCGCGTCGAGCGAGATCCGCTCGCACGCCCGCGCGTGAACGACGGCTCGCGCTTGGTCGCG
>CAYMQR010000583.1:0-3472 GCA_964392195.1 uncultured bacterium
CCCTCCGAGCCGATCGATTCCGCGGCCGCGAAGGATCGCGGCCCTCCACCCGGCCGTTGGAGGGCTGCGGTCCCTCGCAGCCGCGGCGCTCGCAGGGGCTTGAAATCGCCGCCGCGAAAGCCGATAGATCGACCCACCATGGACATCCAGATCCGTACCCGCGGCGCCGGCTCGGGCAAGGCCGGCCAGGCGATGGGCAAGGGCTGCGGCACCTTCTTCTTCGGCCTGTTCCTGGCCGCGGGACTCTTCTTCGGGTGGTTCCTGGCGAAGAGCGTGCTGCGCTCGTCCTCGGCCCACCGCTGGACCGCGAGCCGCTGCACCATCGAGTCGAGCGAGGCGCAGGTCTCGAGCTCCGAGTCGGACTCGTCGCCCTACTCGTTCGTCGTCGCCTACTCGTACGAGGTGAACGGCCAGCGCTTCACGTCGGGCCAGCTCAGCACCACGGGTGGCGGCTACAGCGACTTCACCAAGGTGCAGCGCCGCCTCGATCGCTACGCCGCCGGTGCCACGGTCGGCTGCTGGGTGAACCCGCAGAACCACGCCGACGCGGTCCTCGAGCAGACCAGCCACGCGTTCGCGCTGATCTTGCTCTTTCCGCTGGTCTTCGTCGTCGTGGGTGGCGGAGGAATCCTCTTCCTGTGGCTCGCGAAGCCCGCGGGATCCGCTCGCGGCACGGAGCGCATCCGCGACAACGTCGGCGAGACCTCGGCGGCCGCCACGTGGGTGCCGGCGATCTTCTTCGCGATCTTCCTCGCCGCCGGGATCGGCGTGGGCGCTTTCTTCGTCGGCGACGCGCGCCACGCCCTCGAGGCGCGGCGCTGGCCCGGCGTGCCGTGCACCGTCGAGGCGAGCCACGTCCGTGAGCACGAGTCGGACAGCGACGGCCACACCAGCTACACGTACTCGGTGGACATCCTCTACCGCTACGAGATGGGCGGGCGCTCCTACCGCTCCAACCGCTGGCAGTTCGTGAGCGGCAGCTCGAGCGGCCGCGCGGCGAAGGAGGCGATCGTCGAGCAGTACCCGGTGGGTCGCGAGTTCACGTGCTACGTGAACCCGCGCGACCCGGCGCTCGCGGTGATCGAACGCTCGATCGGCGCGCGCATGTTCCTGCTGCTCATCCCCGCCGTCTTCACGCTGGTGGGAGCGGGCGGGCTGATCGGCCTGGCGCGTGCACGCGGACGGGAGCGCGCCAAGGCGCGGGCGCTCGCGCGCGACGAGTTCGTGGCGCCGGGGCGTGGGATCGACGCCGAGGGCTCGCCTCGCCCCGGCCGGCTCCCCGCGGGCGTCGCCGCCGCGCGCTTCCTGCCGCCGATCCCGGGCGACGGCGGCGCCATCACGCTGAAGCCCGAGAGCTCGCCGCTCGGGCGGCTCTTCGGGATGATCTTCGTGGCGCTGTTCTGGAACGGCATCGTCAGCGTGTTCCTGTGGCAGGTCGTGGCGGGCTACCGGTCGGGGAGCATGGAGTGGGGGCTCGCGCTCTTCCTGGTGCCCTTCGTGCTGATCGGGCTGGCGCTGATCTGGGGGGTGTTCTGGACGTTCCTCTCGCTCGCCAACCCGCGCGCCACGGTCAAGCTGCGCAGCGCGTGCGTGCCCCTCGGCGGCGAGCTCGAGCTGGCGTGGGAGATGAGCGGCCGCACCCACGTCATCGAGCGCCTCACGATCCACCTCGAAGGCGTGGAGCACGTCACCTACCGGCGCGGCACCAACACCTGCACCGAGACCAACACCTTCCGCAAGATCGAGATCGTCAACACCGACGACCGCCGCGAGTTCGATCAGGGCCGCGAGAAGGTGCGGATCCCGGCCAACGCCATGCACTCGTTCGTGGCGCCCAACAACAAGGTCACGTGGACGTTGGTGCTCAACGGCTCGATCGCGCGCTGGCCGGACGTGGACGAGAAGTTCGCGGTGGTCGTGGTGCCGCCCGAGCTGCTCGGGGAACGGAGCGAGGCATGAGCGACGTCGAGCTCGAGATCGAAGGCGGTCGCTCCCGGTTTCGCCCCCTCGAGGAGCTGCGCGGTCGGGTGCGCTGGGCGCTCGGCGGGCGGCGCGCGGACTCGATCGCCGTGCAGCTCCTCTGGCACACCGAGGGCAAGGGCACGCAGGACGCCGACGTCGTCGAGACCGTCACCATCGAGCAGCCGCCGGCGCGTGGCGAGCGCGCGTTCACGATGCGGCTGCCGGCCGGGCCGTACAGTTGCTCGGGGAAGCTGCTGTCGATCGTGTGGAAGCTGCAGGCCGTGGTCGAGCCCGGCGACGAGGTGACGCAGACCGACCTCGTGATCGCTCCCGGCGACGCCGAGGTGGACCTCGCGGCGGCCGACGACGTCGCCACGGGCTCGCGCGGCCTCGCGGGCGAAGTGGAGAATGGCTAGGATGCGCCCATCGTGAGACCGCTTGCCCAGCATCATCGCTACACGTACCGCGACTATCTCGATCTCGAGAGAGCCGCGAACGTGAAGCACGAGTTCCTGGACGGCGAGATCTACGCGATGGCGGGCGGGACGCCCGAGCACGCCGCCCTGGCGATGGCGGTCGGAAGCGCGTTGCTCACCCGGCTCCGCGGCGGGCCATGCCGTGTGTACAGCTCCGACCTGACCGTTCGCGTCCTCGAGACCGGCCTCGCCACGTACCCGGACGTCTCGGTGGTGTGCGGTGACCTGGAGCGCGATCCGGAGAGCGCGGTCACGGTGACCAATCCCCGGCTGGTGGTCGAGGTCACGAGCGACGGCACCGAGGCGTACGACCGCGGCGAGAAGCTGGAGCACTACCGGCGCATCCCGTCGCTCGCCGCGATCCTGGTGATCTCGCACCGCGAGCGAAGGTTCGACCTCTGGACGCGGCGCCCGGACGGTGCCTTCGACGTCGCCACCGCTGAGCGCGGGGGAGCGGTCACGATCGACCCGCTCGGGCTCTCGCTCGAGGTCGACGAGGTCTACGGCGACATCCTCGCGCGAAGCTGAGCATCGACGCGCCGCACCACGCGCGGTTCCCGGGCTCGAACACCGCCGGTGAAGCCGCACCAGAACCCATTCCGGGTGGAGCGGATCGACGCGCTCGCGTTCCGGCCGCAAGGCGCGAGCTGGCCCGAGCTGCTGGTGCGGCTCGAGGGTCTGCGCCACCGCGCCGCGATCGTCGGCGCCGACGGCACCGGCAAGACCACGCTCCTCACCGAGCTGGCGCGGCGGCTGCCGCTCGCTGGCTGGCGGCCGGTGACGCGCGTGCTCAAGCCCGACTCGACGCGCGCGGAGGTCAGCGACGCGATCGGCGTGGCCCGGACCGCGGGGGCGAAGGACGTGCTGCTGGTGGACGGCGCCGATCACCTGCGGAGGCTCGACTGGTGGCGCCTCGCCCGCGCGGCGCGGCGCGCCGGCGGGCTCGTCATCGCGAGCCACCGCGCCGGACTCTTGCCGACCCTGGTCGAGACGCGGACGAGCGCGGCGCTGCTCGCCGAGCTGGTCCGCGAGCT
>CAYMQR010000584.1:0-3461 GCA_964392195.1 uncultured bacterium
GCGCGCAGCGCGGCGAGATCGCCGTCGCCGAGTTTCACCTGCCACAGCCCAACGACGGTGTGGGTGAGGAAGAACTCGAGCTCCCAGCCGAGCTTGGCCTCGTCGAAGGCACGGCCGTGGGCGGGCGTGGGCGCCGGGTCGAGGCGGGACGCGTCGCGCGCCAGCACCACCAGCACTTCGAGCGCCGCGCGATAGAGCTCGCGGCGGCGCGCCGCGCCGGCTTCCTTGACCTCGTCCTGGAGCACGCGGTCGCCGAGGTCCTCGAGCAGGTAGAGCCCGGCGTCGCGGTCGCGCGCGTACACCAGCGGCACGCCGACGCCGTGGTGGCGGAGGTGGCGCTCGATGGCGACGAAGTCGTCGCCGCAGCCGTCGTCGGCGGCAGGCCGGGGGTCGTGCATGAGCACCGCGGTGGCCGGCACGCCGGCCGCCGCGCCGCCATCGCCGCCCAGCCACACGCGGTGGAACGAGCGCACGCTCGCGTCGCCGGCCAGGTGCTCGACGCGCGTGGCGTCGACCGCGCCGCCGAACGCCAGCCGGATGGTCCCCGCGATCCGCCCCGCGTGGAGCGTCACTCGAGGACCTCGGAGGCGAGCGGGAAGAGATCGGTGACGATGATGGCCTTCACCGGCCCGGACGGCAGTACCGCGTCCTCCGGGACGCGTAGCGTGATGGTCGCGAGGTCGCCGTTGGCGGTCGCCGTCGCCGAGAGCGCCTTCTTGTAGTCCGTCTGCACCGAGCGGCCGGTGGCCGGGTCGACGAGCACGATCGCCGGCAGGTGCTCGGCCAGCTTGTAGCCGGGTGCGTCGAGGCGCGCCGTGAACTCGCGCCCCGCGCGCTCGATCGCGGTGACGTTCACGCCGGCCGGCCGGTGGTTGGCCGCGCCGTCGTAGGTCGCGCCGCGGATCGTCCCCACCGACACGAACTCGCCGGCGCCGTTGCAGAGCTGGAAGAGCGACAGGAACGTGCCGATGAGGCCGAGGTCGGCGCAGCTCGCGCGCGCCACCATCGAGGTGCCGGCGTCGAACTTGCCTGCGGCGTCGAACTGCGAGGCGAGCCGGAAGTCGCCGATCGGGATCGGCGGGCCGCCGGTCACGAGCGTGAGCCCCACGCCGTTCATCGCGAACGACGCACCGTCGAGCACGCCGTCCATCGCCACCAGCGACGGCGTGGCGGGGTCGATCTGCGTGCCGCCCTCGCCGGCCTTCCCGGCCATGAGCCAGAGCACGAACCGCCCGGGGGCGCTCTCGATCACGCTCGCCAGGAAGTCGAGGCTGTCGAAGCCGATCTGGTTGAGGCTCACGATCACCGGCGGCTGGTAGGGCGCGAGGTTGCGGATCTCGAACGCCGGCGCGGCGTCCGTGCCGACCGCGAAGCTCGGTGGCGCCGCCTCCTCCGCCACCGTCGAGAACGTGAAGCGCTCCGACACGGTGCCCTTGCGGCCGCCGCCCGCCGTCCACTTCGCCGCCACGTCGAGCGTATAGGGGGTGCCGGCGGCGAGCAGCGTGCTCGGCACCAGGTTGAGCCACTGGCCGCCGCCCTGCTCCACCACCTCCCACTCGACCGCCGGCTCCGACGTGACGCTCACGCTCCCCACGTCGAGGCGCGCGAGCAGCGTGTCGCCGCCCTCGCGCGCCACCAGCCGCACCGTGAACGCGGCGCCGCGCTGCACCGGCTCCGGCACCGCCGCGAAGTTCCGGCCGCCGGGCGTCACGTAGTAGAGCGACGCGCCGTCGTCGCCGAGGTCGGAGAGCGGCGAGGTGCTGCAGCGCGGGTCGGAGCTCGACGCGCAGTGGCCGTACGGCACGCCGAGGATGCTGCCGTCCTCGGAGCCCAGGTAGATCCGCTCCGCGCCCAGCACCGGCGACGAGTTGAGGTCGTTGCGGTCCTGCTCGGTCGCGTCGTAGCTCCACGCGCGCGTGCCGTCGGGCGCGAGGGCGTAGAGGACGCCGTCGCCCGCGCCGAAGTAGATGCGGCCGTTCCCGTCCACCGACGGCGACGAGCGGATCGGGTCGAGGGTGTCGAAGGTCCACAGCCGCTCGCCCTCCGGCGACACCGCGTAGAGGCTGCCGTCGGTCGAGCCGACGTAGATGGTGCCGTCCTCGGCGAGCGCCGGCGAGCCGTAGATGTGCGAGGTGGTGCCGAACCGCCAGCGGATCTCGCCGTTCGCGCCGTCGAGCGCGTAGAGCGCGTTGTCCCAGCCGCCCACGTAGATCGTGCCGTCGGGTGCGCGCGCCGGGCTCGAGCTCACCGGCGCGTTGAGGAAACGCCGCCACAGGCAATCGCCGCCGGCGGAGACCGCGTAGACGAAGAAGTCCATGCCGCCGAACACCGCCGAACCGTCGGGGCGGGTGGTGGCCGCCGACCACACCGCGCCGAACGGGATCGGGCCGACGAAGAAGGCGAAGCGCTCGGTGCCGTCGGGTTCGAGCGAATACATGCGGTAGTCGTCGTTGCCGGCCCACAGCCGGCCGTCGGCGCCGATCACCACGTTGCCCTCGAACCAGGTGCTCGGGCCGCCCGCCGGCGGCAGGTCGCTGCAGCGGTTGCCCTGGCTCGCGTCGGGACTGCCCGCCTGGTGGTGGGCGGCGAACGACCACCGGGGCTCGCCGTCGGGCGTCAGCGCGTAGAGGTGGCCGTCGCCGGAGCCGAAGTAGATCGTGCCGTCCGCTCCCACGCTGCCGGCCGAGTCGATGATCTCGCCGGTCGGGAAGCTCCACCCGAGGGTGCCGTCGGGCTCGATGGCGTAGAACGTGCGGTCGGCCGAGCCGACCAGCACGCGGCCGTCCTCGCCGATCACCGGCACGCTGAAGATGCCCTTGCCGGTGGGGTAGCGCCACGGCTCCTCGCCGGCCCGCGCCGCCTCCGGCGGAAGCACCGGGCTGCGTCCGTCGTTGGCCGCCGTGCGCCGCATCATCGGCCAGGGCGAGCTCGCGGAGGTGGGAACGTCGTACGCGTAGCGCGCGCCGTTCGACGACCCGCCACAGCCGCTCGCCACCCACACCACCGCCGCCGCCACGGCGAGCGCGCGCGCCGCGGCCCGCGCTCCGTACCCGCGCATCGATCCCGTCGCCATCTCCCCTCCGCGTGCCCCGATCGAGCGCGAGATCCTACCCGGAGGCTGCTTTCGCCTGCCATCACGCGGCGGGGGCTCTCGGGTAAAGTCGCCGCGCCCGCGTCCATGGCCCGTGCCTCGATGACCGCCCCCGGCTCCGCACCACCACCGCGCCCACCCGCCCGCGATCGCTTGGCGGTGGTGCTGGTGACGCTCGCGCTGCGGCTGCCTTACGTGCTGCACCACAACCTCTATTCGGACGAGCTGGTGCCGGGCGTGGTGGCGCTGCACGCGCTCGCCGAGCGCCGGCCCATCCTCGAGTGCTACGGCCGGCCCGGGAACGCGGGCGAGCTGGTGCAGGCGTACCTCGCGCTGCCCTTCTTCGCGCTCGCCGGCGCCGACGAGCGCT
>CAYMQR010000585.1:0-3455 GCA_964392195.1 uncultured bacterium
CCGCGAGGGCGGCAGCACCAGCGCCGCGCCCGCGCGTGCGCGGGCGGCGTGGCTCGCGAGCCACCGGGCGCTCTACCGCAAGTGGCGGCGGCCGTTCACGGCGTGGCTGTTCGCGCGCGCGGTCGCGCTCGGAGGTGGGCCGTGAGCGGCGCGAGCGCGCCCGCCGCGGCGCCGATCGAGCGCTCGCTCGCGGTGGTCGTCCCGACCCGCGGCTCACGCACCCTCGCGCGCGGCCTCGAGTCGCTCGCCGCCGACCTCGCCACCGCGTTCCCGGACGCGCTGCTGGTGGTGGTCGACGACGCCACGCCGCGGCCGGTAGAGGTGACCGAGCGCGTGCACGGGATCGCGACCCGGCTGCTGCGGCTCGACCGCCGCCACGGCTTCGGGCCGGCGGTGAACGTGGGGGTGGCGGCGTGCGCCGCGCGCTGGGTGGCGGTGGTGAACGACGACGTGGAGGTGGAGCCCGGCTGCTTCACCGCGCTGGTCGACGCGCTGGTCAAGCGCACCGCGTGGGCCGCGTGCCCGGCGGTGGAGGCGCGCGAGGCGTCGTCGAGCGCGCCCGGGCGCACCTCGGTCGTGGACGAGAGCCTCTACCGGCTGGTGTGGGACCGCGCCACGCTGCGCACCCAGCCGGTCGCCTTCGAGCGCTCGCTGACCCCGCACTACCCGTCGGGCGCGCTCGCGCTCTACGACCGCGCGTGCTGGCAGGTCCTCGGCGGCTACGACGAGCGCTTCGCACCCTATTACTGGGAAGACGTCGACCTGGGCCTGCGCGCGCTCGCCCGCTGGCTCGCCGGCGACGCGCGCTTCCGCGCCGTGCACGTGCCTGCGGCGCGCGCGCGCCACGAGCGCCACCGCACGGTGGTGGACGAGCCCAGGGCGCTGCGCAAGGCGATCTATCGCCGCAACCGCGAGCTGCTCCTGCACCGCCACCTGGCGAGCGCGAGCCTCCGCCGCGCCCACCTCGCGATGCTCGCGCCGCGCGCGCTGCGCGGCCTGCTGCGCGGCGACACCAGCCACCTGCGGGGCGCGGTGTGGGCGTGGCGCCTCGGCCGCGCCGAGTGGGAGCGGGGCGGGCCGCCGAGCGGCGCCCTCGACGCGCTCCTCGACGGCCGGGTGACGTGAGCGCCGCGCCGCGAGCGGCGCGGGTGCTGGTCCTCGATCACGCCCGCGAGATGGGAGGCGCCGAGGTCGCCGAGGTGACGGCGCTCGCCGCGATGCCACGCGAGCGCTTCGAGGTCACGATCGCGGCACCCGAGGGCGGCTCGCTCGCGGACGCCGCGCGCCGAGCGGGGCTCGACTTCGCGGCGCTGCCGCTCGACCGCGTGAGCCCGCGGCGCCCGCTCGCGGCGCGCCGCGCGCTCGCCGCGTCGCGCGCGCTGCTCGCGGTGGCGCGGCCCGACGTGGTGCTGATCAACGGCGTGCGCGGGCTCAAGGCGTGCCTGGCGCTCGAGCCGGGCGGCGCGCCGCCGGTGGTGGCGTTCGTCCACGACGTCCTCGAGCCGGGCGTGCTCTCGCCGTGGATGGAGCGCGCGCAGCTGTTCCGCGACCGCGTGACGCGCTACGTGGTGCCGACCCACGCCGCGATCCCGGGGCTCGTGGCGCAGGGGATCGAGCCGGCGCGGGTGTCGGTGGTGCCGCCCGCGGCGCCCGCGGTCGAGCCGCTCGGCGCCTGGGAGCGCGACGAGGTGCGGCGCGCGATCGGCGTCGCGCCGGAGAAGACCCTGATCGGCTACGTGGGGCAGCTCGAGGAGAGGAAAGGCGTGGACGTGCTCCTCGACGCCCTCGACCGGGTGGAGCTCGGCGGCGCGGACGCCGCGGTGGTGATCGTCGGCGACGACCCGTTCGGCGAGCACGGCGCCTACCGGGAGCGGATCCTCGACCGCGCACGCCGTGACCCGCGGGTACGCGTGACCGGCTGGCGGCACGACGCGCCGCGGCTGGCCGCCGCGCTGGACTTGCTGGTCTGCCCATCGCGCCGCGACGCCTGCCCGCTCACGGTGCTGCAGGCGATGTGCGCGGCGGTGGCGGTGATCGGAACGCGAGTGGGCGGCATCCCCGAGCAGCTCGACGGCGGCGCGGCGGGAGTGCTGGTCCCGGCGGACGACGCCGGCGCGCTCGCAGCCGCGATCGGTCGTCTGCTCGCCGACGCCGCGGAGCGCACCCGGCTGGGCGCGGCGGCGCGTGCGCGCTACCGGAGCCACTACACGGCCGAGCTCGCGCGGAGCGCGCTCGCCGAGGTCCTTGCCGAGACGGCGTGGGTTTGACGCGCCCGCGCGCCGCTCCCTATGTTTCCCGGTTCCGCCGCGCGGCCCCGCCCGTCTCGCTCGCCTTCCTCCATGTCGCGGCTGATCTTCGCCACTCGCAACCGCGGCAAGGTGGTCGAGCTGGAGCGGATGCTGGTGGGGCAGGGGATCGAGGTCGACGACCTCGCGCGCCACCCCGAGGTGGAGGAGGTCGAGGAGACCGGAGAGACCTTCCGCGCCAACGCGATCCTCAAGGCCACCGTGGTGGCGGCGCGTACCGGGCTGGTGGCGCTCGCCGACGACTCGGGGCTCGAGGTGGACGGGCTCGGCGGGCGACCCGGAGTCCGCTCGGCGCGCTACGCGGGCGACGAGGCGACCGACGACGAGAACAACGCGCTGCTCGTGACCGAGGTGACGCCGCTCGCGGCGAGCGGGCGCACCGCGCGTTACCGCTGCGCGATCGCGGTGGCGGCGCCGTCGGGCGAGGTCGAGGTGGAGGAGGCGAGCGTCGAGGGCGTGATCGTCGTCGAGCCGAGAGGCAGCGGAGGATTCGGATACGATCCGTACTTCTGGGTGCCATGCTTCGGCCGCACGATGGCCGAGCTCACGGCCACCGAGAAGGACGGCATCAGCCACCGGGGGGTCGCGTTTCGACGGGCGCTGCCCCACGCGCGCCGCATGCTCGGCGAGCTCGCGGCGGGCCGAGCGGCGGAAGGGACGTGAAGGAGTCGCAGCACGGGAACGGCATTCACGGGGCGTAGCGCAGCCTGGTAGCGCGCCTGCCTTGGGCGCAGGAAGTCGCTGGTTCGAATCCAGTCGCCCCGACCAGAGAACGAGAGTGTCACGACCGATCGAGCAGACATCGCCACGACTGGACCCCGCCGATCGGCCGGTCGCAGCGCGACCGCACGAGCGTAGCGAGTGGCTCGGGGGTGGGGCCCCGACAAGACCGCGCTCTTGGCGGGGCGGGGGGCTCGAAGAGCCCCCCGGTTGACGATGGACGATGCCAACTGCGTGATCGCGGAGTTGGCCTGCCCGCGCTGCGGTGACACGCAGCGCATGGAAGTGCGCTTCCGTTACGGCACCGCCGGGCACCGGCGGCTCGCCCTCGGCGACCGCCTCGAGTGGACGCCGGGTGTCGCGCGCCTCGACGGGCCGTCCTCGGAGGCCGTGCTCGAGGTGCCGGCGATCGCGTCGTGCGGCGTGTGC
>CAYMQR010000586.1:0-1164 GCA_964392195.1 uncultured bacterium
GTCGAAGAGCTGCGCCGACACGCTATTGTCCGCGACGCCCCGGGAATCCGCGGTGCGCACCGACACCGGCACGAGCGCGCGCAGCCGCTCGAGGGCGACGGCGTCGCCGCGGTGGATCATCAGCGCGCGCAGGCCCGCGGTGATCGCGGACAGCACCACGTCGTTGACCTTGCACCCGACGGCCGAGCGGATCTCACCGACCTGCGCGAGGCTCGCCGAGGTGTGAGCAAAGACGCGGTGGCAGCCGATGGTGCCCACCACCGACGACCTCGGGTTCTTGAACGCGCGCGTCGCGAAGGCGGTCAGCCCCTCGGCGGTCTCGAACAGCGAGCGCGCGGTCGCGAACGGATCACGCACGCCTCCACGCAGCTTGCGCAGCCAGGAGGCCGCGTCTCCCGCAAGCCCGCCCCAGGCGTCCAGCACCAGCGCGGCATTCGACGGCGCCGGCGCCGGAGTCCAGGCGACCGGCTCGGGCAGTGGCACATCACGCTCGAGATCCAACAACACCGCCAGCAGGTCGATCCCGGAGATCCCGTCGACCAGGCAGTGATGGATCTTGGAGATGAGCGCCCACCGGTGGCCTTTCAACCCTTCCACGAACCACGCCTCCCACAGCGGACGGTCCCGGTCGAGGGGCTGGGACATGAGCCGCCCCATGAGCTCGCAAAGCTGGTGATCCCCGTGGGGGCTGGGCAGCGCCGTGCGCCGTACGTGGTAGGCGAGGTCGAAGTGAGGATCGTCGACCCACACTGGACGGCCGAGCTCGAGCGGCACGAGGCGGATCCGCTGGCGGTAGCGCGGGATCAGGTGGAGCTTGGAGGCGAACAGCGCGAACACCTCCGCCTCGCTCGGGGCACGCCCCTCGAACACCGAGATGCACGCGATGTGCATCGGCGTCGCGGCGTCCTCGATGTGCAGGAACTCCGCGTCCAGCACGTGCAGTCGATCCACGAGAACCTCCTCCGTGACGTGAAGCTCGGCCGCCGTGATCCCAGCGGGTCGACCCCGACGGCCAGGAGGCCGGCGGAGCCCGGGCGCATGCGCCGCGCGTGGCTGGGCGTCCCCGCGGTTGGCGAACACCCTGAACGCCCCCGATCGGAGTCGGCCCCCTCGCCTCGATCGTCCCTCGAATCGACGCAAGAAGCCGGCCGTTCGGGGCACCAG
>CAYMQR010000586.1:1264-3447 GCA_964392195.1 uncultured bacterium
CTCGCCTCGATCGTCCCTCGAATCGACGCAAGAAGCCGGCCGTTCGGGGCACCAGACCACCGACGCGCCGATGAGAAGTGTCACGCGCCCGCGGCGAGCGGAGCTCGCGGTCCGCACCGCTCGCGAGGTGGGGGGCCCCGTGGCCGAGGGACGCTCCTCGAGGGCTTCGCAGCGCGCACTCGGACCTCGCGCACGAGCGCCCCTGGAGGGTTGCGAGCCGAAAGCAGCGGTGAGTCCACCACTGCGTAGTAGCGGCCTGGAGTCCGCCGAGCGCGATGCCCGCGCCGACGCCGTCCCATGCCCGGTGTGGGTGCGACGGCGCTCCCGGCAGCACCGGCACTCGCCGTCATTTTTCTGTCTCCCGGCGTGGGCGCGCTCGGCCAGAGTGTCGTGATTCCGAGCCTTTACATCAGAGACGAGATGGGCGCGATTCCTGCGTTCCGGTCGCCGGGAACGTCCATCGCGCCATGAGCTCCACACACCGATCGCCGACGGGCGCGATCCAGCCCGCGTCGCACGCGCTACCCGCCCCTGGCGCGGCGGCGCCGCCGACGTCAGCCGACCCCTACGCGGCGGAGTTGCGGCTGCCGGGCTGGCTGCCCGGGGCGCTGGTCACCCGCCCCGAGCTCACCATCGGCCTCGCCGCCACGACCGTCGCGCTCCTCGTCCTCGTCTTGATGATGCTGGGTCGCGGCCGTCACCGGGCGCGTCAGCGCGCGGCCAGTCCCACCACCTGGGGATCGCGCTTGCTGAGCTACGTCACGGGGCGCAGCGGTGCCCCGTCCGGCGACCGCAACTGGGTGGAGCTCGAGCGCTACCTCGAGGTCGAGCGCCGCAACCAGGAGCTGCGCTCGTTCTTCGTGAACTTCCCGGAGCACGTCCAGCGCCTCAACTCGACGCTCGAGCTCGACGAGGTGATCCAGATCGTGGTCGGCGCCAGCGCCGAGATGCTGGGCGCGGGCTCGGTGCAGCTCTTCCTCGACGAGCCGGGCGGCGCCGAGCTCGAGCTGGTGGGCGAGCTCCACCGCGGCGCCGAGCGCAAGAGCGTGCTCGGCACCCGCATCCCCGCGAACGTCGCGCCGCAGGCGTGGATCCTCACCCAGCGCACCGCGTCGCGTGCCCTCGACTGGCCGTTCCAGCACCGCGCCGCGGGCACCCTCGGCATCCGCACCCCGCGCGACACGTTCCTGATCGACATCGCCGCGCCCATCCACGTCGGCGAGGAGCGCCTCGGGCTGCTGGTGGCGAGCGGACTCACCGGGCTCACCAACCACCACCAGCGCATCCTGTCGTGCTGGGCCAACGTGTCGGGGCTCAGCATCGACAACGCCAAGCGCATGGTGCTCGCGCGCCAGCTCGCGGACACCGACCGCATGACGCGGCTCCTCAACCACGCCGCGTTCCAGGATCGCCTGAGCGGCGAGTTCAACCGCGTGCGGCGCACCGGCGCGTCGCTGTCGCTGATCATGATCGACGTCGACTACTTCAAGCGCTACAACGACTCGCACGGCCACACCGCCGGCGACCGCTTGCTCACCCGGCTCGCCGAGATCCTCGCCGGCCACGCGCCGCCGGGCTCGCTGGTGGCGCGCTACGGCGGCGAGGAGTTCGTGGTGATGCTGCCCGACCTCGACGAGGCGCAGGCGGCGGGGCACGCCGAGGCGCTGCGCGCCGCGGTCGCCGATCCGCCGCCCGAGGACCACTGGGACCCGGCGCTCGGCTGCGTCACCGTGAGCGCGGGTGTCGCGGCGTTCACGCCCGACCTCGACAGCCCGCAGGCGCTGGTGGCGCGCGCCGACGAGGCGCTCTACGTCTCCAAGGCCGAGGGCCGCGACCGCGTGACGCGCGCCAGCGTGGTGCCGGCGATCGAGCGCCGCCAGGGCGACCGGCGCCGCCAGCAGCAGACCATCCTGCCGCCGCGCGACGAGCGCGAGGGCCAGGTCGGCGCCGCCAAGGCAGGCGCCTTCGCGTGGGAGATCCCCTCCGCCACGCTGTTCCGAGACGCCTGAGCGATCGTCCGGCGGCGAGGCCGGGTACGAGCACCCACCCGCGGCCGCGAAGCGGCGGCGCTCCGCGCCGATCGCGGGTCGGCGAGCGCGGCGGATAGAGTGAGCGTCGCGGAGGGAAGGCCGGGAGCGGCGCGATGCCACCGGACGTCCTGGAAGGGTTCGTCGACGATGTCG
>CAYMQR010000587.1:0-3446 GCA_964392195.1 uncultured bacterium
GAGGCGCTCGTCTCGGATCCGAACACCCCGATCTCGATGGTCTGCAAGGACGCTGCCGCCGAGGTTCGCCACGAGGCCTCGGTGGTCGCCGCCCTCGCGCTCGACGGTGGCCGGCCCGGTGAGGCCCTCGTGATGGCCGAGCTGGCGCGGATCACGGCGCGCTATCTCGCACATGGGCGGGTGCTCGAAGCCGCGCTGGCGGCCGAGCTCCAGATCAAGCTCCTCGAGCTCCACGCCGGCGTTTGCCTCGGAGAACTGGGCCATCAGCTCTCGATCCTGGAGGCCGCGCCGCGGTACGCGCGCCTCGGACGCTCGCTCGTCGCGACGCTCGCGGAGGACCAGCGGCTGTTCGGGACGGCGGTCGGCGGCAAGGCGCGCTCCTGACCACGGCGGCGCAGCTCGCCACGGCGCAGACGGATCGGTGTCGTGATGGGCGGGGCAGGGTAACGCGGAACCTGCCTGCGTTACGCATGCGTGACGCGAGCTCTGCGGTTCGCCGTGCCGGGGCCGGATCCACCGTCACCCGGACGCGGTGCGTGGCTTGCACCGTGCGGTGGACGGGGGCCTCGCGATCCCTTCCCACACCACGGTTCGCCATGCCCACGCGCTTTCTCCATCCCTCGCAGCTCGCGGCGCTCGTGGACCTGCTCCACGCCCGCGGGATGGACGTGTACGGGCCGGTGTCGTCGGACGGCTCGATCGCGTTCGAGAAGGTCGGCTCCGTGGCGGAGCTCGCGAGTGGGCTCCGTGACGTCCAGGAGCCGGGACGTTACCGGCTGGCGCACGATCCGGGCGGCGCCACGTTCGGCGTGGTCAACGGCGCGAGCGGGCTCAAGCGCGTGTTCCAGGTACCGACCGAGACCGTGCTCACGGTCTCCCGCGGCGCCGGCACGCTGGCGATCGAGGAGCCGCCGCTGGCCGACACCCCGGTCGCGGTGATCGGCGCGCGGCCGTGCGACCTCGCCGCGCTCGCGATCCTCGATCGGGTGCTGCTCGGAGGGCACTATCCGGACCCGCGCTATGCGGCGCGCCGACGAGGGGCGTTGCTGATCGCGGTCAACTGCACCCGCGCGGCGTCCACCTGCTTCTGCGCGTCGCTCGGCGACGGACCCGAGGTCACCGCGCCTCACGACGTCGCGCTCACCGAGGTGGCCGGCGGCTTCACCGCGCGCGCCTCCACCGCGGCCGGCCAGCGTCTCCTCGACGAGCTCGAGACGCGCGCCGCCACCGCCGCCGAGGAGGCCGAGGAGCGCGCCGCGCTGGCGCGCTGCGCCTACGACCAGCGCCGCGCCCTGGATCCGCAGGGCCTCGCCGACGCGCTCTACGCCCACCTCGATCACCCGCGCTGGGACGAGGTCGCGGAGCGCTGCGTCGCCTGCGGCAACTGCACGATGGTGTGCCCGACGTGCTTCTGCCAGACGGTCACCGATCACGTCTCGCTCGACGGCGCGCGGGCCGAGCGGGTGCGGTCGTGGGACAGCTGCTTCACGCCCGACCACGGCTACGTGCACGGCAAGAACTACCGGCCGCACACCCGCGACAAGTACCGCCAGTGGCTCACGCACAAGCTGGCGGGCTGGGTCGAGCAGTTCGGCCGCGCGGGATGCGTGGGGTGCGGGCGATGCATCACCTGGTGCCCCGCGGCGATCGACCTCACGGCAGAGGTGGCCGCGCTGCGCGCGCCGGCGGGGACGCCGTGAACCCCTACGTCATCCACGCCGCCCGCATCGTCGAGCGCAGGCCCGACGCGCAGCACATCTTCACGTTCCGCATGCGCTTCGTGGATCCCGACGTGCAGGCCGCGTATCGCTTCCAGCCCGGGCAGTTCAACATGCTGTACGTGTTCGGGGTCGGTGAGGTGCCGATCTCGATCTCGTCCGATCCCGCCGACCTGGACGGCTTCGATCACACGGTGCGGATCGTGGGGCGCGTCACCGGCGTGCTCGACGCCGCCGCGTGCGGCGACGTGCTGGGGCTGCGCGGGCCTTACGGCACGCCGTGGCCGCTCGAGGAGATCGCGGGGAAGGACGTGGTGGTGGTGACGGGCGGTCTCGGCTGCGCGCCCGTCACCGGCGCCATCGAATACATGATCCGCCGCCGCGCCAGCTACGGCCGGATCACGATCGTCCACGGGGTCAAGACGCCCCAGGACCTGCTCTACCGGGAGCGCTTCGACCGCTGGAAGCGCACGCCGGACACCCGTGTGCTGCTCACCGTCGATCAGCCCGACAAGACCTGGCACTACCACGTGGGAGTTCCGCTCGATCTGTTCGACGCCATCGAGCTCGATCCGTCGCGCACCGCGGTGCTCATGTGCGGTCCCGAGGTCATGATGAAGCTCGCGATCCGCAAGCTCGTGACCGCGGGCGTGGCACCGGAGGCGATCCACCTCTCGCTCGAGCGCAACATGCGCTGCGGCGTGGGGCACTGCGGGCACTGCCAGCTCGGCGGCAAGCTGGTCTGCAAGGACGGCCCGATCGTGCCGTACCCGGCGGTGCGCCGGTGGTTCGGCGTGGAGGGATTCTGATGGCGGCGGCGAGCGCCATGCGGCCGCGCGTCGCGGTCTTCAAGCTGGCGTCGTGCGACGGCTGCCAGGTGGTGTTCCTGAACCTCGAGGAGCACCTCCTCGCGCTCGCCCAGCACGTCCAGATCGTGCATTTCCTGGAAGCGTCGAGCCGGGTCGAGCCGGGCCCCTACGACCTGAGCTTCGTCGAGGGCAGCGTGACCTCGGCGCGCGACGTCGAGCGCCTGCTCGAGATCCGCCGCGGTACCCGCACGCTGGTGACGATCGGCGCGTGCGCCACCGCCGGCGGCATCCAGGCGCTGCGCAACTGGGGCGACGTGGACGAGATGGCGCGTGCCGTGTACCCGCGCCCCGAGTGGGTGAAGGCGCTCTCGACGTCGACGCCCGTCGCCGAGCACGTCAAGGTCGACCTCGAGATCTCCGGTTGTCCGATCGACGGGCGCGAGCTGGTGCACGTCGTCACCCAGGTGCTCGCCGGCGCCGCGCCGCGGCTCCCCGAGCACGACGTCTGCCTCGACTGCAAGCGGCTCGGGCGCACCTGCGTGGTGGTGACGCGCGGGTCGCCGTGCCTCGGGCCGGTGACGCGCACCGGGTGCGGCGCGCTCTGCCCGACCATGGGGCGGGACTGCTACGGCTGCTTCGGGCCCAGCACCGGCGCCGCGCCGGCCGCGCTCGCCGCCCGCTACCGCGCGATGGGAGTGCCGGCCGACGAGCTCGCGCGCCGCTTCCGCGGCATCACCGGGGCGCTCGGCCCCTTCCGGGAGACCGCCGATGGCCTCGGGCCAGACGCGCACCATCCACGTTGAGGCGCTCGCCCGCGTCGAAGGCGAGGGCGCGGTGCACGTCTCGGTCGACGGCGGGCGCGTGACGGACGTCCGGCTCGAGATCTTCGAGCCGCCGCGCTTCTTCGAGGCGTTGCTGC
>CAYMQR010000588.1:0-3443 GCA_964392195.1 uncultured bacterium
TCGCGCTACCGGCTGCGCGAGCCCGTGCCGTGGCCCGAGCTCGCGGTCGCCGCCAGCACCACGCTCGCGCTCGGCCTCACCATCGCCGCCGGCGACTGGCTCGCGGTGCCGTTCGTCGGCATCCTGAGCTTCGGCTACGGCTACGCCTGCTGGCGGTTGCTCTCGGAGGGCCGCCCGTCCGATCCGCCCGCCCCGGCGGCCCTGGTCCAGCAGCTCCGCGAGCTCCTCGCGCGCGTGCGCTCGGGGACCAGCGCGCCCTGAGCCGGGCAAGCTCAGGCGGCGCGACGGCGCGCGATCAGGCGCGTCACCAGCTCGCGCAGGTCGCCGCCGCGATCCTGGAGCCACCGGACCGCCGCGAGCGGACGTTCGCGGATGGTCTGCCACGTGAGCAGACCGCCGATCGCGCCGAGCATCACGTTCGGCAGCCACGCCGCCATCCACACCGGCACGCCGCCGTGGCCGCCCGCGAGGTTCTGCTTGGCGAGCGCCTCGCCCATCACCATGCCGCCGTAGTAGAGGCCGATCAGCACCAGCGACAGCCCGAAGCCCCACACCCGCCCGGTCCGCTGCGGCTGGATGCCGAGCGGGATCCCCGCGAGCGGCAGCACCAGGCACGCGAACGGCACCGTGAAGCGGCGATGGAACTCGAGCAGCGGCCTCACCCAGTCGCCGTCCGGCGTGGCGCGCTGCGCCGCGACCTCGGCGCGCAGCTCGCCGAGCGACATCTCCTTGGGATCGCGGGTCGGCAGGTTGCCCATCACGCGGGCGTTGAGGTCGAGGCTCAGGGCGTACGCCTCGAAGTGCACCCGCTGCAGCCGGCTGCGGCCCTCGTCGAGGATCTGGAGCTCGCCGTCCTCGAGCTCGATCTCGACCGTGAACACCCGCGGGTTGGAGGTGATCGAGCCGCGGCGCGCGAAGATCGTTTGCGGGCGGTCCTCGTCGCGCGCGTCGTAGATCACCAGCCCCTCGAGCTGCTGGCCGCGTACCGGCACCTTCTCGGCGTAGATCACGACGTCGTCGAACTCGGTCAGGAACACCCGCTCCTGGATGCCGACGGTGGCGTTGGTGCGCGCGATGGCGATGAAGGTCTCGCGCGCGGTGCGGAAGCCCCACGGATAGCCGAACACCATCAGCCCGGCGCAGATCACCCACGACAGCCCGGCGAGCGCCAGCGCCGGCCCGAACATCTGCGCCGGGCTCACGCCCGACGCCTTCATCGCCACGATCTCGGCGTCCGACGAGAGCCGGCTGAACCCGACCATGATGCCGAGCAACAGCGCCATCGGCAGCGTGAGGCCGGCGAAAGGTACCGCGATCCCGAGCACCAGCTTACCGAGCTCGCCGAGCTCGACACCCTTGTTGACCGCGAACTCCATCATCCGCAGCAGCTGGCGGGCGAGGAACGTGAAGCAGAACAGGAAGAAGCCGAGCGCCATCGGCTCGGCCGCCTCGCGCGCGATGGTGCGGAACAGCACCCGCCCCGGCCACACCGCGCGCAGCCCGACGGCGCGGGTGCGGGCGTGACCGGGCGAGAGCGCGCTGGGCATGGGGAATCGGCGGAGCGGGCGTGGTCGCGAAGCCGGCAGAGGCTACCGCTGCGCCCGGACGGCGCCAATCGCGGCAGTCCCCGGGCGCCCGCCCAGCGCGGCCGGAGCCGGTGCAGGGGGCGTGCGCGGGCTCGATCGCCGACACGCATGGCGTTGCCCGGGATCGGCGGTAGACTGGCGCACCGGCTCGTCCACCGCACGCGACGACGCACTTCGAGCCCTTCGTTCTCCGCCCCGCGCCACCGCGCCCGCCCGAGGACCATCGACCGTGGAGGTGATCCGAGACCTGAGCCGCTCCGGCCGCCGCATCGAGCGATCGGTGGTCACCGTCGGCAACTTCGACGGCGTCCACCGCGGCCACCAGCGGCTCTTCGCGCGCGTCCGCGAGGAGGCCGACCGCATCGGCGCCCCCGCGGTGGTGTACACGTTCGATCCGCACCCGCAGCAGGTGCTTCGCCCCGACAAGGCCCCCGAGACCCTCACCAGCCTGCCCAAGCGCGTCAAGCTGATCCGCGACTGCGGCATGGAAGTGCTGGTGTGCGAGCACTTCACCCGCGAGTTCGCCGCGCAGGAGCCCGAGGACTTCATCCGCCACGTGCTCGGCGAGCAGCTCGGCGCGCGCAAGGTGGTGATCGGCTACGACTTCTGCTTCGGCCGCTCGTGCCGCGGAACGCCCGTGTACATGGTGCACGAGGCTCCCCGCCACGGGCTCGAGGCGGAGGTGTTCCCGGCCTTCCACTGGAAGGGCGAGATCGTCAGCAGCACCCGCATCCGCACCTGCCTCAAGGCCGGCGAGGTCCGGCTCGCCGCCGAGCTCCTCGGCCGCTACTACCTCGCCCAGGGCCACGTGGTGACGGGCAACAAGCGCGGGCGCGTGCTCGGCTTCCCCACCGCCAACCTGGCGCCGCCCGACGAGCTGCTCCCCCAGCGCGGCGTCTACGCCACGTGGGTCGAGACCGCCAGCGGGCTGGTGGGCGGCGTCGCCAACGTCGGCGTCGCGCCGACGTTCGGCGGCGACAAGCTCTCCCTCGAGGTCCACCTCCTCGACTTCGACGGCGATCTCTACGGCCAGTGGATCGGCGTGCGCTTCGTCGACCACCTCCGCGAGGAGCGGAAGTTCGGCGGCGTCGCCGAGCTCACCGAGCAGATCCGCCGCGACGCCGCCCGTGCCCGCGAGCTGCTCGCCAGCGCGGGACCCGTTCCGGACCTGGCCGAGCGGGGAGGTGCGCCGTGAGCGACGCCCGCTGGCTCAAGGTCGGGTTGCCGCTGGTGATCGCCGTGCTCGCCGGATGGTGGGTGATGTCGGGCGGCAAGAGCAGCGAGGAGGACGCCATCCGCGCCCGCCTCCTCGAGGGCAAGGCGGCGTGGGAGGCGAAGGACCTGCAGCGCTTCATGGGGTTCTTCTCGCTCTCCTACCAGGACCGCTCGGGCGCGCTGAACTACGGCACGCTCCTCGAGATCCACCGCGGCCGGCTCTTCTCCGAGCGCTGCGACCTCCACGCCGACATCCAGGACGTGAAGGTGAAGGTGGCCGGGACCCGCGCGACGGTGACGTTCGACGCCACGGGCAGCCGGGTTTGCGGCGACGCCGGGCCGGTGTACTTCGTCGGCCAGCCCGCCCACCCCACCCCGATCACCCTCGAGCTCGAGAAGTCCGGCGCGGTCACCAAGGAGTGGAAGGTCGTGAAGAGCTCGGGCGCCGCCAACGCCGAAGCCTTCTGAGCCGCGCGTCCGCCATGATCGAGGCCGACGCGGAGCGCCTCCTGAGCCGCATGCGCGGCGGCGACGTGCGCGCGCTGGCGCGGCTCCTGTCGTGGGTGGAGACGCTGGCGCCCGACCGGGTGCGGTTCCTCGCCCGCCTCCACGAGCTCACCGGCCACGCCGCGACGGTCGGCT
>CAYMQR010000589.1:0-3441 GCA_964392195.1 uncultured bacterium
CCACCGAGCGGCTCGCGGCGGCCCTCGAGGAGCGCGCGCCGGGCCGCTTCGCCGTGCTCAACCGCGGCATCCAGGGGCTCAACCTTGAGCTCGCGCTCGGGCTCTACCGGGCGCGGATCCGCGCCGAGCACCCGGCGGTGCTGGTGTATGCGTTGGTGCCCAACGACGCGCAGCCGTTCGGCGAGACCCTCCACGACGAGACGTTCCTGCGCGCGGTGCCGTGGCGGCTCCCCGACGAGGGGCTGGGGCGCTGGTGCCGGCTGTGCGACCTGGTGAAGCGGCGGATCGGCGCCGTGCGGGTGTCGGCGGACACGATCGCGCACGTGCGCGAGTCGTTCGCCGGCGCCTCGGGCGAGCGCTTCGACGCGCTGCTCACCGCCCTCGCGCGCGAGACCGCGGCCGACGGCGTGCGGCTGATCGTGCTCGAGTTCCCGATGACGCCGGGCATGTCGGGCGACCCGGCGCGCTATGCGTTCGGCTTCGTCGGCGAGCACCTCGCGGCGCTCGCGCCGCCGCTCGTCGATCTCTTTCCCGACGTCGCGTCGTGGCCGCGCGCGCGGCTGTGGGTCCACCCCACCGACCCGCACCCGTCGCCCGAGCTGCACGCGCTGGCCGCGAGCAAGCTCGTCGAGCCGGTGCTGGCGGCCGCCGGGTCGCCGCGTCCCTGAAACGAGACGGCCGGCGGGCGCTGAGCGCCGCCGGCCGTTCGATCCGTGCGTCGCGGAGACGCGACGGGATGGATCAGGCGATCGAGTCGAGGCCCTTCTGGAAGCGGCCCGCGTGCGACTTCTCGGCCTTGGCGAGGGTCTCGAACCACTCGGCGATCTCGCCGAAGCCTTCCTCGCGGGCGGTCTTCGCCATGCTCGGGTACATCTCCGTGTACTCGTAGGTCTCGCCGGCGACGGCGGCCTTGAGGTTGGCGTCGGTCGCGCCGATCGGCTGGCCGGTGGCGGGGTCACCCACGCGCTTCAGGTAGTCGAGGTGGCCGTGGGCGTGGCCGGTCTCGCCCTCGGCGGTGTCGCGGAAGAGGCCAGCGACGTCCGGGTAGCCCTCGACGTCCGCGACCTTCGCGAAATAGAGGTAGCGGCGGTTCGCCTGCGACTCACCCGCGAAAGCGGCCTTCAGATTCTCGTGCGTCTTGGATCCCTTGAGGTCGGCCATCTCTCTCTTCCCCCTGGCTCACTCACGCGAGTGAGTCGTTGTTGGTAATGTTTGTCGTCGAGAATAGCGCCATGCCGAGTCGTGTCAAGACGACACACTGTGTCGTTTCGGCGGTGGCGCCGCCGCCGCCGCGCCGCCTGTTCCGCGCCGTCACTGCGCGGGCAACGTCTGGGTGTACGCGAGCAGATTCCCCTGCTCCGCGAGCTCGGTGATCCCGCGCTCGATCGCGCTCGGCATCGAGGTCGCCGGCACGCCCCAGCGGATCTGGTGGAGCGTCTTCCACGGCTCGTTGCTCGCGGCGGTGCCGACGAACACCGAGCCGTTCGCGTCTCCCATGTCGATCGCCTTGCCGTCGTCGCCGTGGCAGAGCGCGCACTGGCCGACCGCCTGGTCCGCGCTCGCGCTGGACGCGGCGTAGAGCACCTTGCCGCGCGCCGCGCCCCCGGTCGCCTCGCCGTCGGGCGCGATCACCTCGGTGGTGTCGACGAGCCCCTCGCGCAGGAACCGCACCAGCGCCAGGATCTCGCCGTTGTCGAGCTGCGTGTCGAAGGAGTGATCGGAGCCGGTCAGCGCCGAGCCGCCCGACGCGGGCGGCGTGCCGCTCTTGAGCACGTCGTAGAGCTCCTGGTTGGTCCGTCCCGCGACGCGCTCGATCACGCCCGCGACTCCGGTGAAGTGGGGCCCGGTCGCGTAGGCCCCCTCCGAGCCGCGGTAGTCCCAGCCGTGGCACTCCTGGCAGCGCCACGTCGTGGAGCCGGTCTGGGTGCCGCGGGTCTTGGTGTAGAGCGCGAAGGTGTCGGTGGGCGCGCTCACGCCGACCACGGTCCACCACTCGTCCCACAGCAGCGCGCCGCGGCGGAGATCGGCCCCCGAGACGCTCAGGTCGGTGGGAGCGGGGTTGTCGTCGTAGTTGGTGCCGCAGCCAGCCACGGCCAGCGCGGCGAGCGCCCACGAGAGCGCGATCCGGGACGTCACCGAACGGCGGGTGGGGCTCACGCGCACGGAACCTCCTCGAGCAGCGGCAGTGCGGAGTCGGCGTCGAGATCGGACGGATCACGAAGCCCGGCGGCGAGGCGACGCGCCCCCGCCACACCGATCATGGCGGCATTGTCGGTGCAAAACCGCATCGGGGGAATGAGCACGGCGAAGCCGCGGGCCTCGCCCTCGTGACGGAAGCGGGTCCTGAGCGGCCCGTTGGCGGCGACTCCGCCGGACAGGATCACCCGCTTGGCACCGGTCTGCTCGAGCGCGGCGAGGGTCTTGCCCACGAGCACGTCCACCACGGCCTGCTGGAACGAGGCGGCGAGGTCGGCGCGCCGCTCGGCGACCTGCTCGGGGCCGAGCTCGCGCACCACCGTCAGCACCGCGGTCTTGAGCCCGCTGAACGAGAAGTCGAGGTGCCCCTTCTCGAGCGTGGGGCGCGGGAACGCGAAGGCACGGGGATCGCCGCCCTCGGCGGCCTTCTGCACCGCGGGGCCGCCCGGGTAACCGAGCCCGATCAGGCGCGCGACCTTGTCGAACGCCTCGCCGGCGGCGTCGTCGAGGGTGCGGCCGAGGCGCTGGTAGCGGCCGAACGCGCGGGCGTGGAAGAGCGACGTGTGCCCGCCCGACACGATCAGCGCCACCGCCGGGAACACGTCCTCGTCGGGCGCGTCGAGGAGCGGCGCCAGCATGTGCCCCTCGATGTGGTGCACGCCGACCAGCGGCAGGCCGCGTGACCACGCCAGCGCCTTCGCGAAGTTCACGCCCACCAGGAGCGAGCCCACCAGCCCGGGGCCGTGGGTCACCGCGATCCCGCCGATGTCGTCGAGGGTGAGCCGGGCGTCGGCGAGCGCCTGCTCGACCACCGGACGGATGCTGACCACGTGGCGGCGGCCGGCGATCTCGGGGACCACGCCGCCGTACGGCTGGTGCGCGGCGATCTGGCTGTCGACGACGCTGGCGAGCAGCGTACGGCCGTCGTCGCCGATCACCGCCGCGGCGGTCTCGTCACAGCTCGTCTCGATCGCCAGCACCTTCATCGAACCGTGGAGGGTGCCACCCGCCCGCCGCGGACGGCAACAACGCGTGGCGGGCGGTGGTGGGTCTGTCTCGCCGAGAGGCCGCCGTCGAGCCGCGAGGGTCCGCGGGCCCGTCGGCGGGCACGGCTCGCCCACTCTCGATCTCGGTAGAGCCGAGGCTCGCCTGCGCTGCGGGCGCGCGAATGGGGCTCACGGCCCACGAGACGAGCGGGGAGCGCGCCCTGAGACGCGCCCTTCGACGGGCCCCCAGCCCCTCACG
>CAYMQR010000590.1:0-3437 GCA_964392195.1 uncultured bacterium
CTGATCGAGCCGAGCTCGGGTTCGGTGCTGTTCCGCGGGCGCGACGTGGCCGCCCTCTCGCGCGCCGAGCTCAAGGGCTTCCGCAGGCGCATGCAGATCGTCTTCCAGGATCCGTACGCGAGCCTCAACCCGCGCATGACCGTGGGCGAGGCGCTCGAGGAGCCGTTCGTGATCCACGGCGTCGGCGCCCGCGCCGAGCGCCGCGAGCGCGTCGTCGAGCTGCTGCGGCGCGTCGGCCTTCCCGCCGAGAACGCGTCGCACTACCCGCACGAGTTCAGCGGCGGGCAGCGCCAGCGGGTCGGTATCGCGCGCGCGCTCGCCCTCGACCCCGAGCTGATCGTCGCCGACGAGCCGGTGAGCGCGCTCGACGTGTCGATCCAGGCGCAGGTGCTCAACCTGCTCGCCGACCTGCAGCGCGAGCTCAAGCTCACGATGCTCTTCATCTCCCACGACCTGCGCGTGGTCCGGCACATGAGCCGGCGGGTCGCGGTGATGTACCTGGGGCGCGTGATCGAGATCGCGCCGACCGCCACGATCTTCTCGGCGCCGGCGCACCCGTACACGCGGCTGCTGCTCGAATCGGTGCCCGATCCCGACCCGCGCCGTCGCCGCCGCGGCGCGGTGCCGGTCGGCGACGTGCCGAGCCCGATCGAGCCGCCCTCCGGCTGCCACTTCCACCCGCGCTGCCCGCTCGCCCAGGAGCGCTGCCGTGCCGAGGCGCCGAGCCTCTCGCCGCGCGGCCCCGAGCACGCCGCGGCCTGCTGGGTGGAGACGTGAGCGAGCGGCCTCCCGGCGGAACTCGACGCGCCGCTCGGTGGGCGGCGCCCGTGCTCGCGGTCGCGCTGGGCTGGCGCGCCACCGCGGGCGCCAGCACCGACCCGGCGTCTCGCTTCGACGCGCTGCTCGCGGCGGGCGACCGCGCCGGCGCCGAGGCGCTGGTCCACGACCTCGCGGCGCGCGAGCCGCCCGCCCCCCTCGACGCCGCGCAGGTGATCGTGGTGGCGGCGTGGGAGATCGTCGCCGGGAACGGTACCGGCGGCGTGAGCCGCTACCAGGACCTGGCGCGCGCGCCCGGCGATCCCAGACACCGGATCCTCGAGGACCTGACCGAGCGGGTGCTGGTGCTGGCGCTGCTCGACCCGGCCGCGGAGAAGCGCGGACTGGCGATCGAGGAGATCGAGGAGACCGGCCTCGAGCGCTTCATCGAGCCGCTCGACCGCGTGGTCGAGCGCGACCCCTCGCTCGACACCCGCACCGCCGCAAGCCACGCGATCCGCCGCATCGGCGGGCGTAAGGCGCGCGCCGCGCTGCGCGCCGACCTCGCCAGCGAGGACGTCCAGGTGCGCCGCCTCGCCGCCGACGAGCTCGCACGCATGAACGACAACACCGCGCTGCGCTACCTGCGCCGCGAGGCGCGCACCGGCACCCGCGACGACAAGCTGTGGGCCACCGAGCGGCTCGGCAGGCTCGGCGATCCCTCCGCGTTCACCGTGCTCGAGACGCTCATCCAGGATCCCGAGGCGTGGTACCGCGCCGAGGTGGTGCGGGTGCTAGACAAGTACGACGACCCGCGCACCATCCCGGTACTGCGCATCGGCCTCGAGGACTCCTCCGACGAGGTGCGGCTGATCGCCGCCGCCGCGCTCGCCGACCTGAAGGACGCGACAGGTCTACCGCTGCTTCGCGAGTTCGCGCGCTCCAAGCACCCGACCCAGCGGGTGCGCGCCTTCGAGAAGCTCGCCCTGCTCGGCGACGCCGAGTCCATCCCGCTGATCCGCGAGGGACTCTCCGACCCGAGCGAGCTGGTCCGCGACCAGGCCGCGCTCGCCCTCGAGAAGATGGGTGACCCGGAGGGGCGCGCCTACGTCGCGAAGAAGCAGGGCACGTTCGGCTCCCTCGGGGCGCTCGCCGGCGCGCTGCTGGCGGGGCGCCGCGCCGCCCCCGACGAGCCGCCTCCGCCGCCTCCCGAGGTCGCGGTCGAGACGCCGACCGTCGATCGCTACCAGCGCGCGCAGGCCATCCGCGAGCTCGGCGAGATGGGCGCGGCGGGAGTGGCCGGGATCCGCACCGGCCTCGCCGACCCCGACCCGCTGGTGCGCCAGACGGCGGCCCGCGCGCTCGGCAAGAGCGGCACCGAGGCCGAGCTCGAGAGCCTGGTTCCCTTGCTCGGTGACCCCGAGACTCGGGTACGATTCGCCGCCGCCGCCGCCACCCTGACGATCCTCTCGCGATGACTCCACGACCTCCCGGATCCTTCGGGGGCGAGCTGCGTGCCGCCCTCGCGCTCGGCGCCTCCGCCGGCATCACCTGGGGAACGCTCGAAGACGTCCGCATCATGGCGCGGCGCTTCCACGTCCTCGGCACGCCCTCGCCCGAGAACCTGGCGCTGCTCCGCCCCGAGGTGCTGCTCGAGGCGATGGGCCTTTACGCCGCGCTTTTCGCGGGCTTCCTGGTGCTCGTCACCGCGGCGCGCGCGGTGCTGCGGCGCGAGGCCCGCGACGAGACCGCGACCATCGCCCGGCTGATGGGGTGGATCCTGCCGTTCTTCCTGCTCATGGGGTGGCGGCTCGCGATGAAGCTCTCGCTCGCCGGCAACCCGTACCTGACCAAGGTCCCCAACCCGACGGCGCTGCAGTGGGCGGTGTTCGCGGGGGTGTCCGCGGCGGCCGCGCTCGGCGTGGGCGGCGTGCTGGAGCGGCTGGCGCGCGTCCCGTTCGTGGCGCCGCTCTTCCGGGTGGGGTTCCACACGCGGCTCGCGACGCTGCTCGTGGTGCTCCTCGGCTTGCCCTCGCTCTACCCGCTGGTGGCGGTGCCGCGCCCCGCCGAGACCGCGCTCGGACAAAAGCTGCAGGTGGAGCGCGACGCTCAGGCCCCCGCCCGCGACTGGAACTTGGTGGTGGTGGTGCTCGACACCACCCGCGCCGATCACCTGACCCCGTACGGCTACGCGCGCGACACCACGCCCTTCCTCGCTTCGCTTGCGGCGCAGGGCGTGCTCTTCGAGAACGCGCGCACGGTGGCGCCCTGGACGCTGCCGGCGCATACCTCGCTCTTCACCGGGCTCTACCCGGCGAGCCACCACGTCCTCGCCAAGCACCTATTCCTGGCCGCCGACGTGCCCACCCTCGCGGAGGTCCTCGGCTCGGCTGGCTACCAGACCGCGTGCTTCACCAACAACCCGTGGCTGGGCGGGCTGTCGGGCACCCACCGCGGCTTCCAGCACTTCGAGCCGGTGTGGAAGCAGCTCCACGCGCTCCACCACAGCCTCCACGACCTGCTGCCACTGCGGGTGCTCGCGGACTTCCGCTCCGGCGTCCACGACGACGGCGCCGCGTTCACCGTCGAGCGGGTGAGTTCGTGGCTCGACGGACGCGACCGCGAGCGGCCGTTCTTCGCGTTCGTGAACCTGATGGAGGCGCACCAGCCGAACTACAACG
>CAYMQR010000591.1:0-3419 GCA_964392195.1 uncultured bacterium
AGCAGCGGCACCTGCCACGCGACGCCGCGATCGCGGTCGGCGTAGTAGTGGAACTCGTCGATCACCACGTACGGGAAGCCGAGTTCCGTGCTCTGGCGCAGGCTCAGGTTGGAGAGCACCTCGGCGGTGCAGCAGATGATCGGGGCGTCGCGGTTGATGCTCGCGTCGCCCGTCATCATGCCGACGTTGGAGGCGCCGAAGTCCTCGCACAGCGCGAAGAACTTCTCGCTGGCGAGGGCCTTGATCGGGCTCGTGTAGCAGGAGCGCTGTCCTTCGCAGAGCGCCTTGAAATGGAGCGCCTCGGCGACCAGCGACTTCCCCGAGCCGGTGGGCGTGCCGAGCACGACGTGCTTCCCGGCCATGAGCTCGAGGATCGCCTCCTCCTGCGCGGGGTAGAGCTCGAGTCCGCGGTCGGACACCCAGGACAGAAAGCGGTCGAGGATCTCGTCGAAGCCGGCGGCTTCGAGCGGCGGCACGCGCTCGCCGAGGCTCGCGCGGCGCGCGGCGGCGCCGCCGCCCGAGGCGGCGCTCACGAATCGCGCTCGTCGAGGATGCTGCGCGGCGGCGGAGGCGCCGGCGCGGGGCGGGTCACGCGCACGAGCTGTACCACCTTGGGCGTGGACTCGAGCACCTCGATCTCGTAGCCGTTCGCGGTGCGCAGCCGCGAGCCGCTCTCGGGGATGCGCCCGGCGAGCGAGATCGAGAGGCCGGCGATGGTGGTCCAGTCGTCACCCTCGGGCAGCTCGAGGTGGAGGTCGCGGTTCATCTCGCGCACCGAGGCGTCGCCGCGCACCACGAGCTTCCCCTCCTCCACGCGTTCGATCAGCGAGGTCGACGGCTCGTCCTCGCTGAACATCTCGCCGACCAGCTCCTCCACCAGGTCCTCGAAGGTCACCAGCCCCGAGAGCCCGCCGTGCTCGTCGACGACCATCGCGAGCGGGATGCGGCGGCCCTGGAGGTCTTGCAGCACCCGCACCGCCGGGGTGGCCTCGGCCACGAAGAAGGGCGGCCGGATCAGGTCCTCGAGCACGATCAGGTCGCCCTCCCACGCCACGTAGAGGAGGTCCTTGGTGGTGATGTAGCCGACCACGTTGTCGAGGTTCTCTTCATAGATCGGCAGCCGCGAGTGGTGGGTCTCGAGCAGCGCGCGGCGGATGTCCTCCTGCGAGGCGTCGCGCGGCAGCGCGTGGATGCGGTTTCGCGGAACCATCACGTCGATCGCAGTGAGGTCGCCGAAGTGGAGCGCCTGGGCCGCGATCTCGCCGGCGCGTTGGTCCACCGAACCGACCGTGGTGGCCTCGACCACGAGCTGCTCGAGCTCCTCGCGGGAGAGCCGCGTCTCGGTGAAGCTCGTGGTGTCGCCGAACGGCCTGAGGACGAGGTCGCTGCTCGCGGTGAGGAACTTGACCAGCGGGCGCGCGAGCCACGACAGCAGCCGCATCGGGCGGCCGATCACCAGCGCGTAGCGCTCGCCCGCCCGGAGCGCCAGGCTCTTCGGCACCAGCTCGCCGAGCACCAGCGACAGGTACGAGATGGTCGCGACGACGATCGTGAAACCGAGCGCCTGCGCGTGGGGTGCGAGAGCCGGGATCGTCGCCAGCCACTTCGTGACGTGCCCCTCGATGTTGGCGCCACCGAGCGCCGCCGCCGCCGAGCCCACCACCGTGATGCCGATCTGCACCGTGGCGAGGAAGCGCTCCGGGTAGTCGCGCAGGCGTAGCACCGAGCGCGCCGCGTGGTTGCCATCGTCGACGAGCTGCCGGAGGCGCGTCTTGCGCACCGACAGCACGGCGATCTCGGCGCCCGCGAACACCGCGTTCGCGGCGATCAGCGCGAGGATGACGAGGATCTCGACGATCATGGGGGGCCGCCTCGGGGAAGGCTCACCCTAGCCTATGTGTGCTCCCCTGACGTCGTCGCCGGGGCTGCCGTCGTTCGGCATCTCCGGCGCCACCGCACCGTCGCTTCCCGCGAGAAATTCTGGTGCTACAGAGCAGAACGCACGGTCACGAAGATCGAACGGCCGTGATGCGCGCCGCGAGCTGCTGGGTGCGGCTTGCATCGGTCGGTCCGCGCGCTCGACTCCGAGAGGGGGAGCGGGGATCCTGATCGCCGATCGCGCCACCTCGGCGCCACTCCACGTCATCCTCGGAGCGAACCATGCGCACCCGCACCCTTGCCACGCTCGTCGCCGTGTCGCTGCTCGCCGCCACCGCCGGAAAGGCCGAGCCAACCGATCCCGGCAAGCTGAAGGGCCAGCTCGCCGGCGACGCCAAGGACGAGGCGTCCGCCAACCCCCAATGCGAACTCTGCACCCGGACCGAGGTGTCCGGCTACGCGGGGGCATCCCTCGGCGCGGGCGAGAATGCGGCCGGCGGCAGCGGCTGCATGTGGAGCTCGGAGGACTACGAGTCGTCGGCGCTCGTGCAGGTCGTCCCGGCGAGCTACTTCCCCGAGCCGAAGCTGGTCCCTGGCTTCAAGCGCCTGCCCGACGTCGGCCCGCGCGCCTGGGTCGCGCCCGACTCCGGCTGGTCCGCCGGCACGATCCTGGGCGAAGACGCCATCGTCGTGGCCATCTCCGGGAAGAAGGCCACCGAAGCCTCCGCCGTCGCGATGCTCGAGGAGGCCCTGAAGCGACGGACGAAGTGACGTGGGAGACCGTAGCCACCAACCAGAGGGAGTCCCCATGACCATCACGGTAGAGACGACCGTTCAAGCCCCGGTCGACGCGGTGTGGAATGCGTACCTGACGCCCGCCGACATCGTGCAGTGGAACGCGGCGTCGGACGACTGGCACACGACGCGATCGAGCGTGGATCTGCGGGTGGGCGGGAAATTCTGCTCGCGGATGGAGGCGAAGGACGGAAGCTTCGGCTTCGACTTCGAGGGCACCTACACCAGGATCGAGACCAACCGCCTCATCGAATATTCGTTCGGCGATCGGAAGGCGACGGTCGACTTCATCGAGGGCGCGGACGGCGTGACGGTGCGGGTCTCGTTCGATGCCGAGGAGACGCATCCGGTCGAGCAGCAGCGCGCGGGGTGGCAGGCAATCCTCGACACGTTTCGGCGCCACGTCGAAGGCGGGCGCTGACGCGCCGAGCCGGCTCGGACTCACCGCTGGCGCGGGCACGGAGTCCCCCGACCTACGAAGACGTCACGACCGGCGCGTCACAGCGACGGGGGCTCCGATCCCTCTGGGGGTGCGAATTCGCTGAATGCGCACCCAGCTCTCGGCCACCGGCTCCGCTAGCGCCAGGGCCTCGATCGACGCGGACGAGCGGTAGAAGGGCCGCCCTTCGCCCGGTTCGGTCGGGCCGAGGCGGATCGGGCCCAGCAGCTGCCGCAGGACCTGGGCTGCCTGGTCGGTCTGCCGGCCGGGCAGTCTTTGCAGGTCCGAGAGCCGCGCCGTGATCCAC
>CAYMQR010000592.1:0-3409 GCA_964392195.1 uncultured bacterium
CGGGGATGGCGCGCGGCTTCGTCGAGCTGGCCGCGGCGCGGGTGGGCGTGGGCGGCGGCGAGGCGGCGGGCAGCCCGCCCGCGCACTCACTCCTCTCCGACTACTTCCCGCCCCACCGGCGCGCGACCGCGCTCGGGATCTACGCGGCCGGCGTCTACGTGGGGGTCATGCTCGCGTTCGTGGGCGGTGGCTACGTCGCCACCCACTTCTCGTGGCGGACAGCGTTTCTCCTGGTGGGGCTGCCGGGGCTGCCGCTCGCGGCGCTGGTGCGGCTCACGGTGCGCGAGCCGGTGCGCACCGCCGCGCACGGCGTGAGCGCCAGCGACGACGGCGCTTCGCTGGCCGAGGTGCTGCGCTTCCTCGCGTCGAAGCGCTCGTTCGTGTGGGTGGTCGCGGCGTCGGCGTGCAACACCCTCGCGGGCTACGCGATCCTCACCTGGGGCGCCTCGTTCCTGCGGCGCGTCCACGAGATGCCGATCGGGCAGGTGGGCACGTCGCTCGGGCTGATCGTCGGCATCGGCGGCACGCTCGGCTCGTGGGCGGGCGGGGCCCTCGCCGATCGCCTCGGCCACCGCGACCCGCGCTGGTACGGCCTGCTCTCGGCGATCGTGTCGGCGCTCGGCGTGCCGTTCGCGGTGGCGTTCCTGCTCGCCCCGAGCGCCGTGACCGCGCTGGTGGCGTTCACGCCGTATTACGTGCTCGCGCAGATGTACATCGGTGCCATGCTCGCGGTGACCCAGGGCGTGGTCACGCCGCGGATGCGCGCGACCGCCTCCGCCGTGGTGCTGTTCGTGCTCAACCTGGTGGGGCTCGGGCTCGGGCCGCTGGTGGTGGGTGCGCTCAACGATGCGCTGAAGGAGCGGCTCGGCGCGGTGGCGATCCGCTACTCGCTGCTCGCCGTGCTCGCGGTCAGCGCGCTCTCGGTGCCGCTCTTCCTCGCCGCGGCGCGGCACCTGCGCGGCGACCTCGGCGGAGCGGACGGGCCGCTCACTCGAGGTCGATGAAGATCGGGCGGTGGTCCGAGACCCGGTAGAGGTTGGGGACCGCGTGGGGTGGGGTGGCGATGCCGGGGACGATCACCGGCCCGTCGGCGCGCATCCACGCGGGGTCGGCGATGGCGGGGTCGCGGTCGAAGGCGTAGATCCGCGCCTCGCCTTGCACGCGGGCGGTGAGCCGCGGCGAGCTGAAGACGTGGTCGATGATCTCGTGGTCGAGGTAGCTCGACCACGGCTCCTCGGCGTCGCCGCCGGCCGGCGCCCCGGCCGGCGCGACCACGGGTTCGTGCCACAGCCAGCTCGTCATGGCGCCCTCGGTGAGCGGGACCAGCGAGGCGCGGTGGCGCGGCTCGTTGAAGTCGCCGATCAGCACCGCGTCGGCGGTGGGTAGGCCCACGAACGTGCCGTCGACGTCGAAGCCCTCGACCCACGCCGCGATCGCGTGGGCCTCGCGGGCGCGCTTGGGCGAGCCGGGGTCGTCGTGCTCGGGATCGGGGGCCGCGCCCGACGACTTGAGGTGCACGCCGATCACCGTGAGACCTTCGCCGGTGCCGCGGTCGCGTAGCTCCACGACGACGCTGCGGCTGGCGGGGCTCGGCAGCCTGTGGCGCCGCACCAGCTCGAGGCGCTGGGCGTCGAAGGCGAGCGCGACCTTGAGGATCTTGTCGTTGCCGGCGCTGGCGAGGAAACGTCCCGCGTCGTCGCACAGCCGGTAGCGGCGGCCGAGGGTGGTGGCGACGTCGGCGAGGAGCGTGTCGAGGACGGCGAGGTCGAGGACCTCGGGCAGCACCAGCACGTCGGCGTCGAGGCGGGCGAGGACGCGCGCGACGAGCGCCAGGTCCTCGGGGGAACGCTCGACGCGGTGGGGCGTGTGGGCCGGAAAGAAGAACAGGTTGAAGCTCGCGATCCGCATGGGACGAGTCTCGGCGCGTGCGCGCGAGGGAGCAAGCGCGTCTTGCTCGCCGGTAGCGTCGCGGCGCGGTTTCGCGGTAGACAGGCGCGCCCATGCCGAAGGTCGCTCGCGCCACCTCCCGATCGCTCGCCGTGTGCGCGCTGCTGCTCCTCGTGGCCGCCTGCGGCGGCAGCGACGGCGGTGGCTCGTCACGAGCGACGTCGCCGCTGCGCGTCCGCGACGGCTGGTTCGTCGACGCGGTGGGCCGCGTGGTGCTGCTCCACGGCGCCAACGTCGTCGACAAGCGCCCGCCCTACCTGCCGAGCGAGGAAGAGTTCGGCGCCGCCGACGCCGACGCGATGCGTGACCTCGGCTTCAACGTGGTGCGCCTGGGCTTCATCTGGAAGGGCCTCGAGCCCGAGCGTGAGTCCCTCGACCGCGCCTACCTCGCGCGCCTCGCGGAGCTCGTGAAGCTCCTCACCAGCCGCGGGATCTACGTCCTCGTCGACGCCCACCAGGACCTGTGGAACGAGCGCTTCGGCGGCGAGGGCGCGCCCGACTGGGCGGTGTTCCAGCCCGCGAAGGAGCCGTTCGCGTTCAACTGGGGGCTCAGCTACTTCGTGAACCCGCCGATCGGGAACGCGTTCGCCGACTTCTGGAACGACCGCGAGGGCACCCAGACCCGCTACGTGGAGAACTGGCGCGAGCTGGCGCGCACGTTCGCCGGCGAGACCGGCGTGCTCGGCTACGACGTGATGAACGAGCCGTGGACCACGGCGACCTGGTTCGTACCGCAGGAGTCGAGCACCACCGAGCCCTTCTACCGCCGCGTCATCCCGGCGATCCGCGAGCTCGACCCCGAGCACACGATCTTCTGGGCGCTGGCGCTGCCGGGCGTGGTCGGCATCGAGTCGAACCTCGGCGTGCTCGGCTACGACAACCTCTCGCTCAGCTTCCACGTCTACTGCGCGACCAGCATCTTCCTGCGCGTGTACCTCGACGGCGTGTGCGAGAGCGCCACCGCCCCCGCCTTCGACAAGAGCCGCGCGGCCCGTGACCGCCAGGGAAGCGGCTGGCTCATGACCGAGTTCGGCGCCAGCGACTTCCTCCCCGACATCGCGCGCCACGCCGCCGTCGCCGACCAGAACCTGGTGGGCTGGACCCACTGGGCGTGGAAGCTCTACGACGACCCGACCGGCGACCTCGACGAGGCGATCGTCGAGAACGACACCGGGCCGATCACCTTCAAGCCCAAGATGCCGCTGCTCGCGCGCGCCTACGCGCGGGCGATCGCCGGCACCCCGACCGCGATGTCCTTCGATCCCGACACCGGCGCGTTCGATCTCTCCTACGCGCCGGACCCGTCGGTCGCCGCGCCCACCGAGGTCTGGCTGCCGCTCGCGCAGCACTACGCCGCCGGCTACACGGTGGACGTGAGCGGCGGCTCGTGGGCGGTCTCGCGCCGCGACGAGCGGGTGCTCGAGGTGAGCGCGGCCAGCGGGGCGGCGCAGGTCACGGTGTC
>CAYMQR010000593.1:0-3379 GCA_964392195.1 uncultured bacterium
CCTCCCCTACACTCCCACGCGCCGCATGGAGGGGCACGCGCCGCGTGCCCGGCGATACGGGACGACGTACGCGCCGCCGGACCGTTCGATCCTGGTATGGAGGGCGCGCCTCCGGCGCCGCCCGATCGCGCGCCCCACGGCCGGCGGAGCTTTTGGGTATGTTGCGCCGATTCCACCCAGGAGCCTCCTCCATGAGCGCACCGCATGATCCGGCGTCGCCGGCCCACGCCGGCCGGACCCCGAACCGGCTGATCCACGAGACCAGCCCGTACCTCCAGCAGCACGCGGACAATCCGGTCGACTGGTACGCGTGGGGCCCCGAGGCGCTCGAGAAGGCGCGCCGCGAGGACAAGCCCATGCTGGTCTCGATCGGCTACTCGGCGTGCCACTGGTGCCACGTCATGGAGCGCGAGAGCTTCGAGAACGAGGTGATCGCCAAGCTCCTCAACGAGCGCTTCGTGCCGATCAAGGTCGACCGCGAGGAGCGCCCCGACCTCGACCACATCTACATGAACGCGGTGCAGATGCTGACCGGCCACGGCGGCTGGCCGCTCAACGTGTTCTGCACGCCGGAAGGGAAGCCGTTCTGGGGCGGCACCTACTTCCCGCCCGAGCAGCGCCACCAGATGCCGGGCTTCAAGCAGATCCTGGAGAGCCTCGCCGACACCTGGAAGAAGCGCCGCGGCGAGATCCAGAAGGCCGTCGACCAGATCGCCAACGGCGTCGAGAAGGCCAACCAGCTCGTCGCCACCGACAGCGACGTCCCCGCCGACCTGCTGGTACGCGCCGCCGACGCCCTGGTGCGCGCCGTCGACCAGCACATGGGCGGCATCGGCCACGCCCCCAAGTTCCCCAACACGCTGGTCTTCGAGCTGTTCCTCCGGGCGTGGAAGGTCGCCGGCGAGAAGCGCTTCCTGGACGCCGTGACGCTCACCCTCGACCGCATGGCCGCCGGCGGCATCTACGATCACCTGGGCGGCGGCTTCGCGCGCTACTCGACCGACGAGCGCTGGCTGGTGCCGCACTTCGAGAAGATGCTCTACGACAACGCGCTGCTCGCCGAGCTCTATGTCGAGGGCTTCCAGGCCACCGGCAACGCCGACTACAAGCGCGTGGTGGAGGAGACCCTCGACTGGGTGCTCGCCGACATGACCGACGCCTCGGGCGGCTTCTACTCCACCCGCGACGCCGACAGCGAGGGCGTCGAGGGCAAGTTCTACGTGTGGGGGCGCGCCGAGCTCGACGGCATTTTGGGCAAGGACGAGGCCAAGCTCTTCGCGCGCGTCTACGACGTGAGCGAGGGCGGCAACTGGGAAGGCGCCAGCATCCTGAACCGCCTCGTCAACGACGAGCAGGCGGCGAAGCTCTTCGAGACCACCGCCGAGGACGTGGCGCGGCGGCTCGCGGCGTCGCGCAAGATCCTGCGCAGCGTGCGGTCGCGGCGCGTCCATCCCGGACGCGACGAGAAGATCCTCACCGCGTGGAACGGCCTCATGCTGTCGGCGATGGCGCGCGCGGGCGCGGTGCTCGGGCGCGCCGATTACGTGGCCGCCGCGCGCAAGAACGCCGAGTTCGTGTGGGAGAAGCTCCGCGACGAGCGCGGCCGGCTGCTCGCGGTCCACAAGGATGGCCGCTCGCGGCTACCGGCCTACGTCGACGACTACGCCTTCTACGCGCAGGGCCTGCTCGACCTCTTCGACGCCACGTTCGACCCCACCTACGCGGCGCGGGCGCGCGAGCTCGGCAACGCGCTCCTCGAGCACTTCGAGGACCGCGAGGCGGGTGGCTTCTTCTTCACCGCCCACGACCACGAGCCGCTCGCGTCGCGCACCAAGACCGCGTTCGACGGCGCGATCCCGTCGGGGAACGGCATCGCCGTCCACGTGCTGCTCCGGCTCCACGCCATGACCGAGGACGAGCGCTACCTGGAGGCCGCCGAGCGCACGCTGGATCTCTACGCCGACTCGATGCTCAAGCAGCCCTTCGGGCTCGCCAAGATGATCCAGGCCTTCGAGATCTACGGCCAGGGGCCGATGGAGGTCGTGCTCGCCGGCGACGTCGCGAGCCCCAAGACCCAGGAGCTGCTCGCGAAGGTGCGCCGCCAGTTCCTGCCCAGCGCGATCGTCTACGCGTTCGACCCGTCGAGCGGCGCGCCCGCCCCCGCCTTCGCCCGCGACCGCCGCGCAATCCCCGGCGATACCGCCGTCTACGTCTGCCGCAACCGCACCTGCGCCCCGCCGGTCACCACCTGGGAGAAGCTGGCACCGCTGCTGGGGGCGTGAGCACCGATCGATCCGCGAATACGGTCCTCGGAGGGACCGCCTCCGGCGGTCCGGCGATGGGCACTGCGCCCGCGTCGGACACGGCGCTCGCTCCCTGGAGGACGGGTGAGTCCCTCGGGCGGCCCGCTCAGCCCGCCGGACAGCGCGCGAGCTGCTCCGCGTACACCGCGAAGATCTCCGCCATGGCGTGGTCGATCTTCGCCTCGAGCTTGTCGCCCTCGGAGCCCTCCTCGACCGTGGACTCAGCGATCCCGCGGAACACCAGGTCGTCCTGCTGCCGATCGACCAGATCCACCAGCACGGTTCCGATCGAGTAGTCGACCGGCACCAGCCACCCGCACGAGTAGCTGTACCAGAAACCGTACCCACCCGCGCTCTTCACGGTGAGGCACTTCTCCTTCACCACCGTCTCCTCGTCGGTGAAGTAGAAGCGGTTGATCTGGAGATCGGGGCGCCCGTCCTCGTGGCGCAGCCCGAGCGCTTCGAGCTCCGCCGTGATTTCGTTCTGGGTGATGATCTCCGATTGCGCCACGACCCAGGGCTCGGGGGGCAAGCTCCCCGGAAGAACCGACCAGTCGTAGAAGTCGAAGGTCCGGAAGCGGCAGAAATCGACGCCGTCGAGGACCTGCACGCTGGTGTCGACGCCCGGAAACTCCTCGCCGCTGCAGCCGGCCACGAGGATGGACGCGACCGCGATCGCGGCCACTCGACCAAGCCAGCGCCTCTCCATGATGCCCTCCCACCCACGGAACTCGTGTGGTTCCGGGATGAGCCCTGCTCTCCCTAGGCAGGCAACCCTCGTGCCGACGCAGGCGTCGGGGGGGATCGCGAGAAATCTCTTGGCCGGAAAGGGCCTGCGGACGCACCCTCGCTCCCCGACCTGGATCGGCCGTAACGGCGCGGAAACGTCCCGCAGGGCGTTCACGGTCGAACTCCGGCGGCCGGTCGGTGCCGGCGCGAGCGCTAGCGTCCGACAGGTGCGAGCGCCTTGGAGGCCGGCCGGTCCGCGGCCGGCCCGTATTTCGCGCTGCCTCCCCGCCGTCAGCCGCGAACCGCCGCCTCGATCGTGCCGATGTCGATCTTCTTCATCGTCTTCA
>CAYMQR010000594.1:0-3358 GCA_964392195.1 uncultured bacterium
CTGGCCGTCCGCTGGCGGCCCGCCGGTAGGGGGGCCCTCCGAAGCGACGAAGGCGCCGCGGCGGGCGCCGTGGAGGCCCGGCCATCCGCCGGCCGCCCCACCACCGTGGCCCCGCAGGGCCGTGAGCGGGGCCACTTGTAAAGCACTTGCTATACAAAATTGTACGGCAACTGCTTTACAAAAACGTAAAGCTTAAGCTCCACAGCCGGTCTCGAGCCGGTTCTTTGCGTGAAATGGGCAAAAACAGGCCCCCGGACGCGGTTCCGGGGGGCCGTTTCGGGGCGACTTCCGGCCCCGGAATCGAGCCGGACGCTCGCCTGCGGGGGCACGCGCCGCGTGCGGCGCTACGCCGGACCGATGCCGGCGCGGCCCGACGGGAGTCGGGCCCTCCGACGTGAGGCGCGCCAGGTCACCCGCCGGAATCGGTCTCGTCGCACGGCGGCGACTCCGCTTCGGCGGGCCGCGCCGGCTCGAGCCCCGACCACCGGCGGTGGTTGCGGACTCCGCGCAGGAAGAGCTCGAGCAGCGCGAGGTGGCGCCGCATCGCGCGGTCGTAGCGGTGCGGGCGCAGCGGGTTGAAGACACCCGCTGCGTGGCGCGCGAAGAGCTGACGCGGGTCCTTCCGCACCCACGCCCACGAACCGATCTCGAGCGTCCACGGCACGAACAGCCGCTCGGGGTGCGTGGCGCGCTGCCGGTCGTAGAGGTAGTCCCACAGGTCGCCGTGCGTGGTGTACGCGTCGCTCTGCTGCTCGACCCGGTAGACGTGGTGGGGATGGGCGCGGTCCAGGAGGTTCACCAGCGCCATGACCTGCGCCATCGACGGGAATGGCACCGTGGTCCTGGCGTACGGGAACCACAGCCGATCGGTGGCGCCGAAGCCGGAGTGGACGTCGAGGGTGAGCGCCGCGCGCGCCGGGAAGATCTCGCGCTCGACGAGCTCCACGAGCGCCCGCGACTCGAGCTCCCACTCGCCGGCGCGGCCGCGATACCACGGCAGGCGCGCCGACAGCCGGTGGCCGCCGACCAGCATCGGCGTCCGCACCTCGGCGTCGATCGGCGCGTTCCGCATCAGGTCCACGCCGCGCGGGTTGGCGCGCGTCCGCAGCCACATGCCGCCGGGGTTGACCACCGGCATCGCCACCAGCCGGCTCTTGCGCAGCATCCGGCGCGCCTCTTTGTCCCAGCGCAGCCGCTCGAGGAGGCTCTCGAGGAACGTGAGCACGACGTGGCTGCCGATGCGCTCGAGGCCGTGCACGCCGCCGAACAGCCCGAACACCGGCCGCTCGCGGTCGTCGCTACCGACGTGGAGCGCGTAGAGCGGGAGCTCGCGATCCCCGCAGCTCACGGTGGCGAGCCGCTCGAGCCGCACGAACTCCGGCGCGACCTCCGCCAGCGCCTCGATCCGCTCGAGCTCGGGCAAACCGTCGCCCGACCACCAGCTCGCGAGCGTGGCCGACGACCGGGACGGGCGTGGACGCTCCGGCATCACCGTAGCGTCACGCCACGCGGTGACGAACGCGCGCGATCCTCGCGGCGCCCAGGTGGCGTTCCGGCCACGGACCACGTCCCGATCCGGTCCCGTCACACGCGCGCCCGCGCCGCGCCGCCGTCGTGATCGCGTCGCGAGCGCATCAATTCACATCCCGTACAACTGCGGTTCACCAGCGGAACGCGAGCGACACCTACCGTGTCGCCCATGACGACGACGAACCCGACGGCCCTCTTTCCCTGGAACGACTTTCCACCTCTCTCTGCGCACGAGCTGACGCTCGGTGCGAGTGCGCCGGCCCTCGACGAGTGGCTGCGCGCCCGCGCCCGCCTCGCGAAGTTCGCCGGCCTCACGACGGCCGCGACCGCGGCCCTGGCGATGCGCGACGCCCTCGGACGCTCGAGCTACCGCTCCTCGGCGCTCACCGCCAACCGCTGGGCGCGCACGGTGCTCGACTCGCTGGAGGTCGACGCGCGCATCGTCGGCCCGACGCCGCCGCGCGGCAGCCTGATCGTCGCCAACCACCGCTCGTACGTCGACATCGCGGCGGTTTTCGCGGTCTCGCCCGCCATCTTCCTCGCCAAGGTCGAGATCGGTGGCTGGCCGATCCTCGGGCTCGGCGCCCGCATCGGACACACGATCTTCGTCACCCGCGAGGACGCCGCGAGCCGCAAGCGCGCCGTCGCGTCGATGCGCCGGGTACTCGCCCACGGTGAGAGCGTCGCGCTCTTCCCCGAGGGCACCACCAGCGACGGCCCCGGGATGCTGCCCTTCCACCCGGGCTCGTTCCGCATGGCCGCCGAGGACGGCCGCCGCGTGGTGCCGATCGCGATCCGCTACCCGCACCGCGAGGACTGCTGGATCGGCGACGAGAGCTTCGTCTCCCACTTCCTGCGCCGCGCTGGACGGCGTGACCAGCGGGTGTCGCTGGTGATCGGCGAGCCGATCACCTCGAGCGACGCCCACCACCTTCAGACCCAGGCCGAGGACTTCATCCTCGCCCACATCGGAGGAAAGCGATGAGCCACACGACTTCGGTTCGCCACTCCATCGAGCTTCTCCACCGGCCCGGCCGGCGGCTCTCGGACGCCGCGCTCGCGAAGCTGGTCGCCGAGCTTCGCGAGGTCGCCGCCGACTGCTTCGACGAGCTCCCCGACTACCAGTGCCTGCGCGGCACCCGCGAGGAGCTCTCCGACAAGGTGATCGCGCTTGCGCGCTGCGCCGACGGGCGCCTCGCCGGCTTCTGCTCCGCGGCGCTCCTCGGCGTGCCGGGGGTGGGCGAGGTGCTCCACCTCGGGCTCACCTGCGTCCGCGCCGACCAGCGCAGCGGCGGGCTCACCCACCGCCTCACCTCGACGCTCACCGTGCGCTACCTCCTGACGCATCGCCCGCTGAGCCGGGTGTGGGTCACCAACGTGGCGTGCGTCCTCTCCAGCCTGGTGAACGTCGGGCGGCACTTCGATGACGTGTTCCCCTCGCCCGAAGGTCCCGAGCTGCCGACCACCACCCACCGCCGCATCGCCGAGGCGGTCGACGCGCTCTACCGCGACAAGATCTACATCCGCCCCGACGCGACCTTCGATCGCGAGTCGTTCGTGTTCCGCGGCAGCGTCCGCGAGACCGTGTTCCAGAAGGACGAGCACGACGCGCGCTATCGCCACCGCGACGCCCGCGCCAACCGCTTCTACGGCGAGCGCATGGACTTCGAGCGCGGCGACGAGGTGCTGCAGATCGGCTCGATGAGCCTGCTCACGGGCCTGCGCTACCTGCGGCGCCGCCGCACCGCGAAGAAGCCGAGCGCCGGCTGGGCGGCGCAGGCCGTCCCGCAATCGGCCTGAACGCTGGCCGGACCGCCGGGAGGCGGTC
>CAYMQR010000595.1:0-3358 GCA_964392195.1 uncultured bacterium
ACGTGTTCGGCGTGAGCGTGCCCGACGCCGACGGCCGCGCCGGCATGGCGGCGCTGCGCGTGCACGGCCGGTTCTCGCCGGTCGCGCTCGCGCGCTTCGTGAAGGACCACCTCGCGGTGCCCCAGCGGCCGCTCTTCGTGCGGGTGCTACGCGACGAGATGCAGGTCACCTCGACGCTCAAGCCCAAGAAGGGCGAGTACCGCGCGCAGGGCTACGACCTCGAGCAGGTCCGCGACCCGGTCTACGTGCTGCGCGGCGGGCGCTACGTGAAGCTCACGCCCAAGCTCGCCACGGCACTCGAAGCGGGCGCCTGGCAGCCTGGCTGATCACGCTGGAGGGTCGTCGCTTCGTCGACGACCCCAGGACAACGCCCGCTCAGCCGCGCGTCACGAGCTTCTTGAGCCGGGCCCGAACGGGGTGCGGCGTCTCGGCGGCGAGCTCGTCCATCGCCGCCTGCATCTTCGCCATGATCTCGTCGTAGCAGCGGTCGATCACCTTCGGGTCGTTGGCCGCCTTGGGGCCGAGCTTGCGCCAGTCGATCGGTTTCAGGATCTGCACCGTCACCTTCGCCGGCAGCGGCACGCCCGGCAGCGCTGGCGAGATCCCCCACGGAATCGACAGCAGGATCGGGTAGGTGTTCATGCGGATCCGCTCCATGCGCAGCAGCTTGGCGAGCTTCTCGCCGCGGGTGAGCACCATGATCGTGTGGTGCCCGCCGTGGCCGACGATCGGCACGATCGGCACGCGCTTCTCGAGCGCCACCCGGATGAAGCCCTTGTGGCCGCCGAAGTCGACCCTGTCGCGATCCTTCCACGGCCGGTACACCTCGTGGACGCCGCCCGGGTAGACGAGCACCGCGGCGCCCTCGTCGAGGGCCTTGCCGACGTTCTCCCAGCTCGCCGGCACCTGGCCGATCTTGCGCATCAGGTCGCGGAAGCCCGGGATGCCGAAGGCGGTGTCGAAGGCGAGGCCGATGAGCGGCTGGTCGAAGCCGCGTTGCCGATACCAGCCCGCCATCACCGCGGGGGTGTCGGGGGTGAGCGCGCCGCCGGAGTGGTTGCCCACCAGCAGCATCGGGCCGGACTTCGGGACGTTCTCCCAGCCGCGCACCTCGGCGTCGAAGTAGCGGCCCCAGATCTCCATCAGCGGGATCAGCTTCTTCAGGAACTCGGGGTCGCGCTGGAAGTTGGGGCCGGCGACCTCGCGGCGGATGGCCTCGGCCCACGAGTCGACGAGGCCGAGGCGCTTGCCACGCGCACGCGGCGCGGCCGCGGGCTTCGCGGGCGCGGGCTTCGCCGCCTGGGGCTTCGCGGCCGCCGGTTTCGCGGCGCCCCTCGTGCTCGGCCTGCGCGTCGCGCGGCGCCTCGCCGCGGGCGGAGAGGATCGGGCGGCCTTCTTGCGCGGGGTGCTGGCCATGTGGTCCTCCTTCACACCGGCGTGCACTGCGCGGCGAGCGTCGAGAGCACGACGCCGCGCATGCCGAGGCGGATCACGTCGCGGTCGAAGCCGTTGGTGAGGCACACGAACGAGAGGCCCGTCGCGGGGTCTGCCCACGCCACCTGGCCGCCGGCGCCCGGGTGGCCGAACGCCTCGGACGAGGTGGCGCTGCCGAAGCCGCGGTAGACCTTGTCGTCGTCACCCGCGACCACCACGCCCAGACCGCGGTGGGCGCGGCGGCGGGTCATCGGATCGATCTGGTCGCCGGTGCGGATCCTGAGGGCGCGCGCGATCGTCGCCGGGCGCCACACGCGCTGCTCGCCGTCGTTCGCCGCGAGGTCGTGGAGCAAGCCCTGGTAGAAGAGCGCGAGCGCCGAGGCGGTCGCGACGCCACCGCTCGCCGGCGCGCCGACCGCGCGGATCGCCGGCTGGTTGTAGGCCTCGAAGTACTTCTCGTCGTCGGTGACGCTCGCGGGCAGGTTCAGGCCCAGCTCCGCCAGCACCTCGGGCGCCGGGCGATCGCCGACGTGCTCCACGTCGGCGACGCGCGCGTCCGCACCAGCGGTGTCGCCGAGGAAGAGGTCGGAGAGGCCGAGCGGGGCGAAGATCCGCTCGCGGATGAAGGCGCGGAAGTCCTGGCCCGCGCGGCGCTCGATCACCTCGGCGAGCACCCAGAAGCTGGTCATCGCGTGGTAGACGAAGCGGCTGCCGGGCTCCCAGTCGAGGCGCCACTTCGCGAAGCGCGCGAGGCGCTTCTCCCGATCGTTCCAGTCGAGCGGCGCGAACGGCGCCACCGGGAAGCCGCAGGTGTGGGTGAGGAGCTGCTCGACGGTGACGACGTCCTTGCCGTTGGTGCCGAACTCGGGAACCACGTCGGCCACCCGCTCGCTCACGTCCAGCCGCCCGTCCTGCACCAGCAGCCACGCGGCCGAGGCGGTGATCGCCTTGGTGCACGAGAAGACCGTGTAGAGCGTGCGATCGTCGATGCCCGCCGAGGTCGCGAACGTCCTTGCTGCGATCACCTTCCCGCGATGCGCGACCGCGAGCTGGAGCGACGGCAACACTCCGCCGCCCTCGACGAAGCTCGCGGCGTTCGCGAGGAGGTCGCCCAGCGGGCCGTCGGGCGGTGTGCTCACAGGTGCGCCTCCTCGCCGAAGTCGGCGAGCAACCGCGGCCGCACGATGCTCGTCCACAGCGCGTAGCCGGCGGCGTTCAGGTGGAGCCCGTCCCAGCGGAAGAGCTCGCGGCGCGGCTGGCCGTGGCCGTCGAGCATGGGGGTGGCGACGTCCAGGTAGTGGAGGTGCCGATCGCGCTCCGTGAGCGCGGCGAGCCCCTGGTTGGCGCGCGCCATCCGCGGCCACTGGCCCGCGCGCAGCGGTGTGGGCTTGATCGAGAGCAGGTAGATCGGCAGCTCGGCGCAGAGGCGCTTGCGCATCGCGG
Source organism: uncultured bacterium (assembly GCA_964392195.1). Taxonomy (GTDB): domain Bacteria; phylum JADJOY01; class JADJOY01; order JADJOY01; family JADJOY01; genus JADJOY01. The sequence continues at coordinate 2,878 of CAYMQR010000595.1, forward strand.
CCACGAACTCCTCGAAGTCCTCGACCACGCCGCTCACGCTGCGCGGGCTCAGTTTCCCGAGGTCGTTGTCGCCCGCGTACATCACGATCGCGCGCGGCGCGTGCGGGAAGACGATGCGCTCGGCGAAGTACGTGACGTGCTCCGCGTGGGCGCCGCCGAAGCCGCGGTTCATCACGTAGAGCGGCCGCATGTCCTGCGCGAGCGTCGACCAGAAGCGGATCGACGAGCTGCCTGTGAAGAGGATCGCGCCCTTGGGCGCCGGGTGGTCGCGGTCGATCCGCTCGAAGCGGCGGATCTCGCGCTCCCAAACCTGCGGGCGCGCGATCCAGCGCTTGAGGTCACCGAAGCCCATGGCGCCCGCGAATCTGTCCCAAGCCCGCGCGCCGAGGAAGAGCGCGTGGCCCGCTCCGAGGTGGAGGCGCACGCTCGGTCGGGCGCCAGGGACCGATGCCACGCTCCGGCCCGCCGGAGGCGGGCCTCC
>CAYMQR010000596.1:0-3342 GCA_964392195.1 uncultured bacterium
GATCGCCTGGGGTCGTCGACGAAGCGACGACCCTCCACCCGCCCTCGCATCAGCTCACCGCAGATCGAGCAGCTCGACGTCGAAGATGAGGGTGGCGTTGGGCGGGATCACGCCGCCCGCGCCGCGCGCGCCGTAGCCGAGGTTGGGCGGGATGATGAGCGTGCGCTGGCCCTTGATCTTGAGCCCCGCGACACCCTCGTCCCAGCCCTTGATGACCTGCCCCGCGCCGAGGCGAAACGAGAACGGCTGGCCGCGGTCGCGCGAGCTGTCGAACTTGCTGCCCTTGGCGCCGTTCACCCACAGCCAGCCCGTGTAGTGCATGACGCAGGTCTGGCCGGACTTGGCCTCGGCGCCGTCGCCGGGCTTGGTGTCGTCGTACTGCAGTCCGCTCGCGGTGGTGGTCATCGCCATCGGTCGATCCTCGTGGGTTGCGCGGCACGCGAGGCGGACCGCGGCTGGAGATCGGCGAGTATCGCACGCTGCGCACCCGCGGCGCCCACGCGCCGCGGCCAGGTCATTTCCCTCGCCGCGCGCGAGGCGCGAAGCTCGCCGCGCCGCGATGAAGCTCGTCAACCTGCTCCGCTACGTCACCCTCGCGCAGTGGCGCGCCAACGCGCTGCGCACCGTGCTCACCACCCTCGGGCTCGCGCTCGGGGTGGCGGTGATCGTGGCGATGCGGCTGGTGAACGGCGCGGTCTTCGAGTCGATCCGTGCCTCGGTCGACGACGTCGCCGGGCGCGCGGTGCTGTCGGTCACCAACGGCCAGGCCGGCGTCCCCGAGGAGCTCCTCGAGCGCGTGCGCGCGGTGCCGGGCGTGAAGGCCGCCGCGGCGCTGATCCTCGACTCGGGGCTGGTCATGGATCACCCCGAGCGCGGCGAGCGCCTGCAGGTGTTCGGCGTCGACTACCTCGCCGACTCCGAGGTGCGCCGCTACGAGCTCGAGGAGGACGACGGCAGCGAGATGGAGGACCCGATCGTGGTCCTGTCGCGGCCCGACTCGGTGTTCGTGACCCGCGACTTCGCGGCCCGCCACGGCCTAAGCCTCGGCTCGCGCCTGCCGCTGCAGATCTCGAGCGGCCCCACCGAGCTGGTGGTGCGCGGGATCCTGAAGGAGGCCGGCCCCGCCAAGGCGTTCGGCGGGATGCTCGCGCTCATGGACATCTACGCGGCGCAGCTCGCGTTCGGGAAAGGCGTGGCCGGCGAGCCCGGGCGCTTCGACCAGATCGACGTGGTCCTCGACCCCGCACTCGACGACACCGCGGAGATCGACGCCGCCCGCGACCGCATCGCCGCCGCCGTCGCCGGCACCGCCACCGTCGCGCGCCCCGAGAGCCGCGGCGAGCAGATGCAGTCGATGCTCGGCGCGACCAAGCTCGGCTTCGCGCAGGCGCAGGCGCTCGCGTTCATCGTCGGCGTGTTCCTGGTGTTCAACACCATGAGCATCGCGGTGGTGCAGCGGCGCCGCGAGATCGGGCTCTTGCGCTCGCTCGGCACCACCGCGGGCGCGATCCGCACACTCTTCCTCGTCGAGGCGACGATCCTCTCCGCGCTCGGCAGCGTCGCCGGGCTCGCCGGCGGCGTCGTGATCGCGCGCACCCTGATCCCGATCGTCGAGCGCGTCATGGGCTCCTGGATCCTCGCCACCAGCGTGCGCTCGCTCCACGCCGGCCCGCTCGAGCTTCTGGCGGCGCTCGTCGCGGGAGTCGGCGTGAGCCTGGTCGCGACGCTCGTCCCGAGCGTGCAGGCGGGGCGGATCTCGCCGCTCGTGGCGCTGCGCCGCGACGCCGCCACCCGCGTCGAGCCGCGCACGCTCGCGCGCCTCGGCTGGGCGGGGGCCGCGCTCCTCGCCGTGAGCTTCGCGCTCGGCGCGGCGAGCGCGGTGCTGCCGGTCGAGGTCTCGGCGCTCGGTGCGATGGGCTGCCGCGTGATCGGCGCGGCGCTGCTCATGCCGGTCGCCGTCACCACGCTGGTGCCGCTCGCGGGGCGGGCGCTCGAGGCGCTGTTCGGGATCCAGGGGCGCCTCGCCGCCGACAACCTGAAGAGCGCGCCGGGGCGCACCGCGGTGACGCTCACCGCGATCCTGATCGGCATCGCCGCGTACGTGATCGTGGCCACGCTCATGCGCAGCCTCGACGTCTCGCTCTCCGACTGGCTCGACCGCTACATCGCGAGCGACCTCTCGGTGTCGGCGTCGAGCCGGGTCGCGGGGCCGAAGGCGAACAAGCTGCCGGGTGCCTTGGTCGACGAGATCCGCGCGATCCCCGGCGTGCGCATCGTGCGGCCGTTCAGGCTGCTGCAGGTCCCGTACGAGGGCGAGATCACCATGCTGCTCTCCCTCGACCTCGGCGTGGTGCGGCGCACGGTGCGCTACCAGATGATCGCCGGGCCGCCGTCGAAGGCATTCGAGGACGCGCTCCACCGCGGCGACGGCGTGGGCGTCTCGGACGCGTTCGCGCGCAAGTTCGGGAAGGGGCTCGGCGACGCGATCGAGCTCGAGACGCCGAGCGGGCGCCAGCGCTTCCCGATCGTCGGTGTGTTCGCCGACTGGGCCGGGCCGACCGGCTCGATCCACCTCGATCGCGCGCTCTTCGTGCGCTACTGGAAGACCGATCTGGTGGACAGCATCAGCATCGACCTCGTCGCGCCGGCCGACGAGCAGCGCGTGGTGGAGGCGGTGCGCAGCCGCTTCGGCACCCGCTACGACCTGCAGATCATCACCGCACACGAGACCAAGCACGAGATCACCAGCCAGATCGTGCAGGGCTTCCAGATGACCCGCGCCACCGAGGTGGTGGTGCTCTTGATCTCGGCGCTCGGCGTGGTGAACACGCTGCTCGCCGCGATCCTCGACCGCACCCGCGAGATCGGCATCCTGCGCGCGATCGGCGCGACCCGCGCCCAGGTGGTGCGCGCGGTCCTGCTCGAGGCGAGCCTGCTCGGCACGCTGGGCGCGGTGATCGGCATCGCGCTCGGGCTCGCCACCGCGTACCCATTCGTGAAGGTGGCGATCCTCGAGCTGGTCGGCTGGCACCTCGACTTCCACGTCGACCCGGCGGCGATCGCGGTGGCGGGCGCGCTGGCGATCGCGATCGCGATCGGCGCCGCGTACTACCCGGCGCGCAAGGCCTCGCGCCTCGACGTGCTCACGGCGATCCAGTACGAGTGAGCCGCGCCCGCCGCGGCGATCGCGTCGTATCGCCGGGCACGCGGCGGGTGCCCCTCCGACGCGGTTCGTAGGGGCGACCGCGAGGTCGCCCGCGATCGGGACCGATCGTGGCGACCCGCGCGAACCCCGGCGGGCTCGCGCCCGCCGCTACGAGCGCGCGCGCGCCGCCGCGCAGC
>CAYMQR010000597.1:0-3308 GCA_964392195.1 uncultured bacterium
CGAGCGCCTCCTCGTCGACGATCCCGCCGCGGGCGGCGTTGATGACGAGGACGCCATCCTTCATCTTCGCGAACGTCTCGCGGTTGATGATGCTCTTGGTCTCCGCGGTGAGCGGGGTGTGCACCGTCACGATGTCGGCGCGGCGGAAGAGCTCGTCGAGCTCGACGAACTCGACGCCGATCTTCTCGGCGGCCTCGCGGTTCAGGAACGGGTCGAAGCCGATCACCTGCATCTTCAGGCCGCGCGCCCGGTCCGCCACGACGCGGCCGATGTTGCCGAGCCCGACGACGCCGAGCGTCTTCCCCATGATCTCCATGCCGGTGAGCTTCTTCTTCGCCCACTCGCCGCGCTTGAGGGTCATGGTGCCCTGCGGGATCTTGCGCGCCAGCGAGAGCATCAGGCTGATGGCGTGCTCGCCGGTCGTGACGGTGTTTCCGCCCGGCGTGTTCATCACCACGATGCCGCGCTCGTTGGCCGCCGCGACGTCGATGTTGTCGACGCCCACGCCGGCGCGGCCGATGACCCGCAGCTTGCTCGCGGCGGCGATCACCTCGCGGGTGACCTTGGTCTCGCTGCGGACCACCAGCGCCTCGGCGTCGGCGATCTCCGCGAGCAGCGCTTCCTTGGCGAGGCCCACCTTGTTGACGACCTCGAAGCCGCCGGCGTCGCGGAGCAGGCCGAGGCCCTTGTCGGAGAGACGGTCGGTCACCAGTACTTTCACGATGTCACCTCGCGGAGAGTTGGTTCCCGGAGCGCAGGCTCGGGAAGGTGGGTGCGAACCATCGCGGGTTCGTCGGTCGTTCGGGTCAGTGCGGCCTCGACGGTGGCCCCGCCGGGGCGCCGGCGCCCAGGACGCGCTGCGCCGCGGTCACCGCGACACCGAGCGTCCCGTCGCGCCCCTCGGCGGCGAGCGCGAGCTCGAGCGCTCCCGCGACGGCGAGAACGTCGAACCGGTCAACATAGCCCAGGTGGCCGATGCGGAGGATGCGTCCCTTCAGGTCGCCTTGTCCGCCCGAGACGACGATGCCGTGCTCGTCCCGGAGGCGGCGCACCAGCGCCGCGGCGTCGACGCCCTCGGGCGCGAACGCCGCCGTCAGCGCCGGGCTCGGTGAGGTCCGCGCGACGAGGTGGAAGCCGAGCGCCTCGAGCGCCGCGCGGGTCGCGGCGGCGAGGCGGGCCTGGCGCGTGTAGGCCGCGTCGAGCCCTTCCGCGTGCAGCCGATCGAGCACCTCGCTGAGCCCCAGCACCAGCGAGATCGCCGGGGTCCACGCGGTCTGGCCCCTGGCCTGCGTCTCGCGTTCGCGGCGGAGGTCGAAGTAGAAGCGCGGCAGCCGCGCGCGCTCGCTCATGGCCCAGGCCTTGCCGCTGAGGGCGACCAGCGCGAGGCCGGGCGGGATCATGAACGCCTTCTGCGAGCCCGCCATCAACACGTCGATCCCCCACTCGTCCATCGGCATGGGGAGGACGCCGACCGCCGTGATCCCGTCCACCACCACCGCCACGTCGGGACGGTGGCGGGTGAGCGCCGCGACCTCCTTCACCGGGTGGAGCACGCCGGTCGAGGTCTCGGTGGCCTGGAGGAAGACCGCCCGCGCCTCCGGGTGGGCGTCGAGCGCCTCCTCGACGGCGCCCGGGTCGACGCTCTCGCCCCACGGTACGTCGATCCGCACCTCGCCGCAGCCGTAGACCGCGAGCAGCTCGCTCCAGCGCTCGCCGAACTTGCCGCCCCGTACCGTGATCGCGACGTCGCCGGGCGAGAGCAGGTTGACCACCGACGCCTCCATCGCGCCGGTGCCGGAGCTCGTGAGCAGCAGCACCTCGCCGCTCGTCCCGAAGACCGGGGCGAGCCGCGCCCGGACGCTCTCGAAGATCGCGCGGAACGCGCCGCCACGGTGGTGGGGCAACGGCACCGCCATCGCGAGGGCGGTCTCGGCTGCGACCGGAGTGGGGCCGGGCGCCAGCAGGCGATACTTGTTCATGCGCAGATGGGGTGCCGCGAGCTCGGCGGGGGAAGCCGCGGAGGCGCGCTAAGCTAGCGGGTGAGCGACAAAAGTCAACCGTCGTCGGGACGCTCGAGCGGGGCGCCGACGGCGTCGTCCGGAGCCGCCGCGGCGGCGGTTTCCGCGAGCTTCGCGAGCCCCTGGAGGTCGATCCGGGAGACAAGCTCGACGAGGGACGCGGGCTCTGCGGCGGTGGTGGACCGCACGGCCACGAGGACGCGGTCCGCGACCAGGACCTGGACGGTCTCGGTCACCAGGCCGGGCGGTCGAGACGGGTCGTCGAGGCTCGCCGACCGGACCGCAGGGTAGCCGTCGACCTCGAGCGCCTGGAAGCGGCCCGCACCCAGCGATCGCGCCGCGAGCGCGCGCTCGACCTCGAACGCGGCGAGGAGCTCGGGCGAGCCCGCCGGGTCGACGATCTCGAGCCAGGCCGTCCCGCCGGCGAGGGGGAGCTCGCGTGACGCGATGGCGTAGCCGTGTCCCTGGAACGACGCGCGCTCGCGCCGGACGTCCCCGTTGCCGACCCCGTCTAGGGAGGTGAGGAACGGGCCGAGCGACTCGGGGGCGAGCGGCGCCGGTCGCGTCCGCACCCGGCGCAGCAGCGTCCGCCCGTGGGTCGCGAGCTCGCCGAGCAGCGCGCGCTCGGCGGCCGAGCCACTCGCCACGGTGGGCGCCGCCTCGAGCTGGTGGGCGAGCTCGGCGCGCAGCGTGGTGAGGGCGTCGCGGGTGGACGACGGAGGCGGCGGCCGGGGCGCGCCGTGGTCACAGCCGGCCGCCAGCGCGATCGTGGCGATCGTCGCGCGCAGGGCGCGTCGCACGGGCCGCGCGCTCGCGGTCACGACGCGCTCCCCGGGGGTGACGGCACGCCGCGGGCGAGCTCGCCGAGCACGGTCCGGTAGACGGCCAGGGTCGAGTCCGCGAACAGCACGAAGCGCACGAGGGTGAGCGACGTCGGGCCGGCGAGATGCTCGCGCACGGTGCTGAGCGCGACCCGCGCGGCGGCCGGCTCGGGGTAGCCGTAGGCACCGGTTGAGATCGACGGGAAGGCGATCGAGCGCAGGCCGTGCTGGTCCGCGAGGCCGAGGCTCGTCCGGTAGGCCGCCGCCAGCAGCGCGGGCTCTCCGCGCGTGCCGCCGTGCCACACCGGGCCAACGGTGTGGATCACGTGGCGACACGCCAGCCGGCCAGCGGTGGTGATCACCGCGTGGCCGGTGGGACAGGTGCCGAGCGTGGCCCGGATGCGCTTGCACGCGTCGAGGACCTCGGGGCCACCCGCGGCGTGGATCGCGCCGTCCACTCCGCCGCCAC
>CAYMQR010000598.1:0-3304 GCA_964392195.1 uncultured bacterium
CCTCGCCCGCCGCCGCCGGTACCGACGGCGACCCGCGCGCGGTGTTCCCGCGCCGCGCCCGCGTCTCCGTGCCGGCGGAGGCGGCCACGTCCGCGGTGCGGGTGGTGCTCCCGCCGGCGGTGCTCGCCGAGGGCCGCGCCGACCTCGCCGACCTGCGCGTGCTGGACGAGGACGGCCGCTTCGTGCCGTTCGCGGTGGTCCCCCCCCGCGGGCCGGGAGCCGCCGGCACCATCGAGCGCACCGCGCCGGTCGTGCTCACCGCCGTGGACCGCGAGACCGACGAGGACGACCACCCGCGCCGCGAGCGCCTCGAGCTCGCCGTCGAGCCGGCCGGCTTCGCGTACGACCGCATCACCTTCGACCTGGCAGCCGGCGAGCTGCTGGTGGCGCGCGCCACGGTGTGGGAGCGGGTCGACGGCGGGATGGGCCGCGAGCTGGTCCGCAACGCGCCGCTCTTCCGTCTGCCGGCGCGGGACGGTGAGCGGGGCGTCTCGGTGCACGAGGGCTCGATCGCGGTGCCGCTCGGCGAGTGGCCGCGGGTGGCGATCGAGATCCGGATCGAGCAGGGTGGGTGGGTGGCGCCGGTCACGGCGCGCGCGGCGCGCGACGAGCGCCTCGAGCAGGCGACCGGTGAGGTCCCGCTCGAGGTGCTGTCGACGCGCACCGACGAGCGCTCGACCGAGCTCGAGCTGGCACGCCCCGCGGGGATCGTGCCGCTCGCGCTCAGGGTCGAGTCGGCGAGCGCGTCGTTCGTGCGCGACGTGCAGGTGCGCGACGTGAGCGGCGCGACGCTCGCTCGTGGCGTGATCGCGCGCGCCGGCGACGGCAAGCTGGTCGCGGACACGGTGACCCTCGACCGCCGCCCGGCCGTGATCGGCGACCTCTACCTGGCGATCGACGACGCGGGCGAGGGCGCCCTCGACGAGCCGCGGGTGACGGCGCAGGTGGCGCTGCCGACCTTGGTCTTCATCCCGCCGGCGAGTGGCGCGGCCTGGCTCCACTGGGGCGGTGGACGCGTCACGCTGACCTCGTACCGCGACGTCGGCTCGTTCGCGCGGATCGCGCCGCGCCTCCCCGAGGCCGTGACGCCGCCCGACGCGCCGTGGTGGCGGGCGCTCCCGCCCGCGGTGGTGGCGCCGCCCGAGGACAACCCGCGCCACCAGACCCAGCAGGTCATGGAGTTCGCGCACCGCGCCGGCGCGCCCCTCGACGCGAGCGGCTGGGCGCAGCTCCGCGAGCTCACCGTCGGGCCCACGCCGGAGGGGCTCGCCGAGTGGACGCTCGACGCCGGTGACGTGGCGAGCGCGCGCCCCGACCTCGGCGACGTGCGGATCGTCGACGGCAAGGGCCGGCAGCTCGCGTACCTGCTCGACGAGTCGGCGACCGAGGGCGTCACGCCCACGGTCACGGCGCTCGCCCCGGCGGATCGCACGAGCCGCTGGCAGCTCACGCTCCCCGACGGCGCCGCGCCGGTCCGCGCGGTCACCCTCGACTTCGCCGAGGGCTTCGTGGCTCGCTCGGCGCGGGTCCTCGCGGACGCCGGGCGCGACGCGGCGGTGCTCGCCGCGAGCCGCCTGGACCGGCGCGCGGGCGGCGCGCCGTTCCGCCTCGAGCTCGCCGGCTCGCCGCGCGTCGGCGCGCTGGTGGTGGAGGTGGAGAACGGCGACGACCCACCGCTCACCCTGGAGGCGCCACGGGTCGACGTGGAGCGTCGCCGGGTGCTCTTCCCGGCGCCGCCCGGCCGCTACCGCGGCCTGCTCGGCAACCCGGGTGCCGAGGCGCCGCGCTACGAGCTCGCGTCGGTGCGCGAGCTCGCCCTCGGCCTGGCGACCGGCGCCGCCGAGGCGGGTCCGCGGGCGCCCAACCCGGCGTACCGCCGCCCCGCCCCGTGGAGCGGCCGCCACGCGGGCACCGTGGCGATGTGGGTGGCGCTCGGCATCGCCGTGATCGCGCTGATCGGGCTCACGCTCAAGCTGCTCCGGGATCCCACGCCGCGGCCGTAACGCGGCCGCCTCGCCACCGTCACGGAGCTGTTTCCTCGACCCGGCGCGCGTGGTACGCCTCCGGTTCCGTCCACCGGGGGTGCCCATGTTCCGATTGCTGCCGCGCGAGACTCGTTTCTTCGACCTCTTCGAGCAGCACGCCGCGCTCACCGTCGTCGGGTGCAAGGAGTTCCTGGCGCTCGTCTCCACCGGCGCGAACGTCCCGGCCAAGGCGCTGCGCATCAAGGAGATCGAGGAGGAGACGGACCAGATCACGCACCAGTGCGTCGAGGCGCTCCACAAGACGTTCATCACGCCCATCGAGCGTGACGACATCCACCGCCTCATCACGCGCATGGACGACGTGATGGACTTCGTCGAGGCGGCGTCCGAGCGGATCGCCCTCTACGAGCTCACCGACATGCCGAGCGAGGTCAAGGACCTCGCCGACGTGCTGATGCGGGCGGCCGGCGAGATCGCCCACGCGGTCGCCGGGCTGCGCGACATGAAGCACGCCTCGAAGGTGCTGCAGGCGTGCGTCGACGTGAACCGCCTGGAGAACGAGGCCGACGCGATCCTGCGCCGCGCCGTGGCGCGGCTCTTCAAGGAGCACAAGGACGATCCCATCCACGTCATCAAGTGGAAGGAGATCTACGAGACCCTCGAGACGGCCACCGACCGGTGCGAGGACGTGGCCAACATCATCGAGGGCATCGTCCTCGAGAACGCCTGATCCACCGATCGTCGCGGAGGGCTTCGACATGGTCACGCCGCTGGTGATCGGCACGATCGTGGTCGCGTTGGTGTTCGACGTGATCAACGGCTTCCACGACGCCGCGAACTCGATCGCGACGGTGGTGTCGACGCGCGTGCTGCGCCCGGGCCAGGCGGTGATCTGGGCGGCGTTCTTCAACTTCGTCGCCATGTTCGTGTTCGAGCCGAAGGTGGCCGACACGGTCTCCAAGATCGTCCGCATCACCGCCAACGACCCGACCTACGTCGACGTCGTCCTCACCGGGCTGCTGGGCGCGATCTTCTGGGACCTGCTGACGTGGTGGTGGGGGCTCCCCACGAGCTCCTCGCACGCCCTGATCGGCGGCTTCGCGGGCGCGGGCGTCGCGCACGCCGGCTGGGACGCGCTGCGCTGGGAGAAGATCGTCAGCACGGTGAAGTTCATCCCGCTCGCGCCGCTGATCGGCTTCGTGTGCGGCTACGCGCTGATGCTCACCGTGTTCTGGCTCTTGAGGCGCGCTCGCCCCTCCACGGTGGACCGGCGCTTCCGCCGCGGCCAGCTGCTCTCGGCGGCGCTCTACTCGCTCGGC
>CAYMQR010000599.1:0-3295 GCA_964392195.1 uncultured bacterium
GGCGGGGGGCTGGAACAGCCCCCCGAAAAAACTCAGCGCCCCAGGAAGGCGTTGAGCTTGCGGCCCACGCCGCTCGAGAAGAGCCCGCGGGTCACGTTGCGCAGCAGCTTGTAGCGCGAGCCGCTGTACGGGTACCAGAACAGCTCGCTCTTGCCGGTGGACACCACCGGGTAGTTGATGTGGTAGGCCTCGCACAAGCCGCGCAGCCCCTCGTCCGAGTGGACGCGGCCCACGCCCGACTCCTTCACGCCTCCCCACGGCGTCTCGGGCGCCGCGTGGGTGTAGAGCACGTCGTTGATCATGATCGTGCCCGCCTCGAGCTGCTCGGCGATGCGGCGGCCCTTGGCGACGTCGTTGGTGAAGACGTAGGCGTTGAGGCCGAAGCGCGAGGTGTTGGCGCGCTGGATCGCTTCCTCCTCGCTCGCCACCTTCATGATCGGCAGCGTCGGCCCGAAGGTCTCGTCGTAGATCGCCTCCATGTCCTCGGTGACGTCGACGAGAACGGTGGGCGGGTAGAACTGCCCCTTGCCCTCGGGGCGCTTGCCGCCGGTGAGCGCCTTGGCGCCCGAGGCGAGCGCGGCCTTGACCTGCTTCTCGACGATCTCGAGCTGGCCGGGGTCGCACATGGCGCCGACGTCGGTCTTGTCGTCGAGCGGGTTGCCCATGCGCAGCTCCTGGGTGAGCTCGACCACGCGCTTGACGAGCGGCTCGTAGAGCTTGCCGACCGCGTAGACGCGCTCCACCGAGGCGCACACCTGGCCGGCGTTGGCGAAGCCGCCCCACACCACGCCGCGCGCGGTGCGCTCGAGGTCGGCGTCCTCGCACACGATCATCGCGTCCTTGCCGCCGAGCTCCATCGAGCACGGGATCAGCATCTTGCCGCACAGCTCGGAGACCTTCTTGCCGGTCTCGACCGAGCCCGTGAAGTTCACGTAGTTGGCGAGGCCGGTCTCGATCATCTTCGACGCCACGCGTCCCGGCGCGGTCACCACCTGGAGCAGGTCGGGGTCGAGGCCGGCGTCGTAGAAGAGCTTGGCGCCGCGGGTGATGATGAGCGGGGTGAGGCTCGCCGGCTTGATGGCGACGCCGTTGCCCGCCATGAGCGCCATGCACACCTCGCCGAAGGTGATCGAGAACGGGAAGTTCCACGGCGAGATGATGAGCACCGTGCCGCGCGGCCGGTAGTGCAGGTAGCTGCGCTTGTGCTTGAGCAGGTGCATCTTGATGGGCTGGCGCGAGAGGATCTTCTCGGCGCGCTTCGCGAAGTAGGTCGCGAGGTCGGCGACCGGCATGAGCTCCATGCTGATCGACTCCTGGCGGGTCTTGCCGTTCTCCTTCGAGATCAGCTCGGCGAGCTCGTCGATGTGATCGAGGATCTGCTGGCGGAACGCGAGGATCTTCTCGGCGCGCTCGGCGAACGAGGTCTTCGCCCACTTCTTCTGCGCGGCCTGGACGCGGCGCATCGCGTCGATGGCCTCCGACTCGCTCATCGACGGCACTTCGCCGATCTTCTCGCCGGTCGCGGGGTTGAAGCTCTCGATGACGGGACGCTCGGGTTCGAGCTTGCGGACGGCCTCGCCCATGACATTCCTCCCTCGCACGCGCCTGGGGGCGTGCGGGTGTCGGTTCACTCGGCTTTGGAGCGACGTTAGGCATACCATGCGGGCGAAAGCGCGGAAAACGCGCGGCAGGGGGGACGATGGCGAGGAAGGGGATGCGCGAGGGACGCCCGGTCGCGTTCGTGACCGGTGCCTCGGCGGGGCTCGGCGCGGTGTTCGTGGAGCGCCTCGCGGCGCGTGGCCACGACCTGGTGCTGGTGGCGCGTGACGGGGCGCGGCTCGCGGCGCTCGCCGAGAAGCTCGACGTCGATCACGGCGCGGCGAGCGAGGTGCTGGCGGCCGACCTGAGCCACCCGACGGGGCGGGAGCGCGCCGCGGAGCGCGTCGCCCGCGGCGTCGACTACCTGGTCAACAACGCCGGCTTCGGCACCGTGGGCGAGTTCGCGCGGCTACCGCCGCAGAAGGAGATCGACCAGGTCGAGCTCAACGTGGTGACGCTCGCGCGCCTCACGCGCGCCGCGCTGCCGGCCATGCTCGAGCGCAAGCACGGCCGGATCGTGAACGTGGCGTCGATGGCCGGGCTCGCGCCGGGGCCGTTCACCGCCACCTACAGCGCGACCAAGGCGTTCGTGATCTCGCTCAGCGAGTCGCTCGCCGAGGAGACCCGCCCGAGCGGCGTGCGGGTGATGGCGCTGTGCCCGGGCTTCACGCGCACCGAGTTCCAGAGCCGCGCCAACATGCGGATCGGGCACGTGCCGGCGATGGCGTGGATGAGCGCCGAGGCGGTGGTCGACTCGACGCTCGCGGCGATCGAGCGCGGCGAGATCGTGCACATCCCGGGCGCCCTCAACCGGCTCACCCGCGAGGGGATGCGGCTCGTCCCGCGCGCCCTCGCGGCGCGCTTCGTGGGCGCCGCCTCGCGGCGCTTCACCGAGTGAGGATGTTCACCGGGCTCGTCGAGAGCTTCGTGTTCCAGCCCACCCGGCGCCTCGACTGGACGCCGGCGAACGCGGCGCTCGCCTACGAGGACGTGGGGCTCACCACCTCCGACCGGGTGCGGCTGCACGCATGGTGGGTGCCGGCCGCCTCGGCCGAGGCGCCGGTGCTGCTCTTCTGCCACGGCAACGCCGGCAACATCGGCGACCGCGTCTACAACGTGAAGCTGCTCCACGACGCAGGGATCGCGGTGCTGATCTTCGACTACCGCGGCTACGGCCGCAGTGAAGGGAAGCCGAGCGAGGCCGGTGCCTACCGCGACGCGCGCGCCGCGTGGGACTGGCTGGTGCGCGAGCGCGGCATCCCGGCGAGCCGGGTGAGCCTGTTCGGCCGCAGCCTGGGCGGCGCGGTGGCGATCGAGCTCGCGACGCACGTCGAGCCGCACCGCCTAATCGTCGAGTCGAGCTTCACCTCGATCGCCGACATGGCCGCGGTCGCGATGCCCATGGTGCCGCGCCCGCTGGTGCCGCGGCTCTTCGACTCGATCACCGCGATCGGCCGGGTGCGCTGCCCGGTGCTGGTGCTGCACGGCACCGAGGACGAGCTGGTGCCGTTCGCGATGGGGCAGCGGCTCTTCGACGCGTGCCACGCGCCGAAGCGCTTCGTGCCCATCGAGGGCGCCGGCCACAACGACACCGTGGACGCGGGCGGACGTCCCTACGTCGAGTGCATCCGCTCGTTCGTGTCGGAGTCTTGAGGCTCGGCGCCGTCGCTCGCCGGCGGGATCGCGAGCGGCTCCT